>NZ_JAUBOV010000008.1:0-25014 GCF_036700405.1 Microcoleus sp. T3_D1 | reverse complement strand
AACGGGCAAGATGCCCGTTCCACAAAAAGTAGATTTTCTTGTGGAACGGGCTTCTAGCCCGTTGCTGATATTGGTGCGCTCAATCTAATTAAATTAGATCCATGAACTAGATAATACTGGCATGGCAGTTTATTATACTTTTGCTGACGTTTCATATTATGTTAATGAGCGAAAAAGATTTTGCTAAAAATGTTGCTTTCAGATTAATAACATATCTAATTTTTCCAATTTTTTTATCCACCACCACGGCTGAAATTGTCTTGCGAGTTGCGGGATACAAACCCTGGCAAATAGAAAATGTTGATGTTGCAGTCGAACCACAAGGTAACTTTTTCACTAAAGACTCGGAACTCGGCTACAAACATTTGCCGGGAAAATTCAAGGTGACACTTAACGGCAATTACTCATTTAATGCCACTCACCTCAATAATAGTTTAAGAATCACACATCCCCTCAATACTTACAATTTATCGTCAAAAAAGCCAGAAATTTGGATATTTGGCTGTTCTTTTACCTACGGTTGGTCATTGAATGATAGCGAAACTTATGCTTGGTTGCTGCAAGAGAAATTACCCAAATATGAAATAGTGAATTTTGGCGTTAACGGCTACGGCACTCTGCACTCCTTGATTCAATTCAAAGAAGCACTCAAACAAGGAAATAAACCAAAAATTGCGGTGATTGCTTATGCGGGATTTCATGACCGCCGCAATACTTTCTTAAGGGCGAGAAGAAAGCAAATGGCTGCTTGGAATAAACTCGGTATTCTATTCCAGCCCGATGCTAGGCTGAATGGAGAAAATAATTTTACCTACAGCATGGCAAAACTTGAATATCACGAGTTCCCCCTGATGCGGGTTTCTGCATTAAGCCATTTTTTGGAGGTTAATTACAATCAATTTGAAGAGGGATTGTATAGAAGCCATGAGGTTTCTAAGGCAATTATTCAAGAGTTTAACCGGGTGGCTGAGGCTAATGGTGTTAAGTTAGTTGTGGCGGGAATTAATGCGGGTTCTGCTAAGATGTTGGAGGAGTTAAGTCAGGAGGGAATTGCTACGGCGGATATTTCGGTTGATTTGAAAATACCTGCCAATAATAATTTACCTCATGACATTCATCCAAGTGCGATCGCCAATCGGCAATATGCAGAAAAGCTGGAAGGTTTTTTGCAAGATACTGTTTTAAGGTAACAATCTTGGACGCGCATCCATACCAAAGAAACCGGGTTTTTACCGAAATTAAAAGTTTTGATGCAAGATTTTGGCAAAAAAACCCGGTTTCTGACTACCCGTGCGTCCATGACTATACAATTGATTGAGGGTTGCTAGACTGATGGAAGTATTTGATGTTGTTTCTTTTAAATTGCCTCGAAAATTTCTAATTGATGGTTTTTTCCTGTTTCTACTTGTTCTAGTCACAGTTGCAGTAACATCAATCTATGTCTCCAGCGAACATACTTTTTATTGGTGGGATTACGCGGGCTACAATACCGCTACAGTCAACACGGCAAATTTATTTCGAGACTCGCCAGATAAAGCATGGCGCGGAGTTATAGAATCGCTATCTAAGGAAAAAAACCTCTTAATCTCTTTGCCGTTAGTGCCGTTTATTCTGTTATTTGGCGAGTCTCGGCTGAGTTACATTCTCAGCGTCTCCCTGATTTATGTGCTGCCGTTTCGCCTGTTGCTGGGGGCAATTTCTGCAAAGCTGATTCCAGTTTATCCCCGCCGGGTGTTTTGGTCAACTGTGCTGCTGAGTTTATTAATTCCGATGAGTTGGATACCGACTCTGCGGGGATACCTGGATACTGGCGGCTGTGTGTTTGTAGCCTTGGCAATTTGGGTTTATTTGCAGGATGTTAAGCTGAAATCTTGGTGGAAAATCCCGTTAATTGGGTTTTTGCTGGCGGCGGCTATTCTGTTGCGGCGCCATTTTGCTTATAGTGCGATCGCATTTTTGGGTGCCGCGACTTTACAGGCTTTCATCGAGTTTATTGTACAGTATAGAAATCCCCAGGCAGTTATCAAAATGGTTCAGGCTTTTAGCCGGGACGGGCTAGAAGCCCATCCCACAAGTCATTTAGGATTGCTATTTCAAAGTATTCAAAACAAAGGTTGGAAAAATTTGTTTAAATCCGCCATCAAATTGGGCTTGATAGCTGTAACTAGCTTGACTATTTTAATGTTGGTAGCGGGAGATTTTACTCGCAGTGCTCTGACGGTTGACTACCGCAATTTGTATGTCGCTTGGAGTTTGCCTGTAAATGATATTTTAACTCGTTATGCGGATTTTTACGGTTTGGGAACTTGGCTGCTGGTACTGATTGGTTTTTCTGCAGGAATTCTCACCCGAATCCTGGTTCCGGCGGCAGCTATTTTTGTTTCGTTGTTTGGGGTTTTGTCGCTGATTGAATGGCTGTTAGTCTTGCGTTACGGCTACTTGCACTATACAATTCATATTACACCGATCGCACTTTTAGGAGTATCCACATTTTTCTGGACAACTTGGCTGACACTCAAGGGAAAAGTCCGGTATTTCATGCTGGGCGCGGCGGGTTTGTACCTGGTTGTCAATGCCGCAGTCGGGTTAATTCCTCTGAAAATAGATTTGCCAAGACTGTTTGTGGGTAATTTTCCGCCGTTAGTGCGATCGGACTACGACGAAGTTGTAAAATTAGTAGAGTTTCTGCGAAAATTAGCACCGAATGAAGAACCAATTTATATTGCTGGTGCTTCTAACAATTTCAATGCTAATATCCTCAGACAAGCCAACCGAAAATTAAACCCGCCGGAGGGTTGGTGGAAATTAAATACCATCGGGAGGCCGCAAATTGACTCGCGCGATACTTACCCGCTACCGGAGTTGTTGCAGTCACAATATGCGGTGGTTGCTACACCTTTTCAGCAGGTGTTATTGACTGACGAACAAGTTTTGCGATCGCAGGAACAAGATGTTGTTAAAGTTGTGTACGATGCTTTTACTCAAAACTGGGAAATTGCCCGCGATTTCCAATTGCTACCGGAACAGTTTAAGCTAGAAAACGGCGTGACTGTCAGCGTTTACCGGAGGGTGCGGCCGACTGATACAGCAACGGCAGTTAGGACTCTGGATGCGATGCAGCGGCAAATAGTCGATCGACCAGGCACGCAGTTAGATTGGATTAGTTTGTATCAATCAATCTACACAAGTGCCAATTATTCAGTCAGTCAAGAATCGGATAACCTATATAATATTGTAACTCATCCAATTAAAAACAGCAAGAAACTCGATACATCTTTCCTGTATTTAGGTTCCCTCTCAGACAAAGCGAAAGTTACCGGCCAACTCAATTTACCTAACAAACAATGTCCGGGAATTGCCCTGCGCTTGACTTTGTGGGACAAGCAAGGTAAATTAGTAGACTCAGCAGAGATGGCTTATAGTCAAAAAAGTGCGAGCGACTTAAATCTATTAGTTGAGGGCAAAAATCCAATTTATCTGCTGCTTGAGGTATTGAGTAGCAGCAAACAGGATTTAACAAACCAATGCCAACTGGAGATTAATAATTTAGCTGTCAATAGGTAAATTGAACCCTCAATGCAGAAAAATCAAAAATCCAACTGGTATTTTAATCTATCTCTCTATACTTTTGTCATCATCGGCTCCCTGATGGCAACTGGCTATATTTTCCCCATTGGAGGCAACTTTCCAGAAGTGCCGCCAATTCAATTTATGCTAAATCCTGAACTGTACAAAAATGATTATTACGTTCAGGAAATGGTTAAATTTAATCCGAGATATTACTATTATTATATCATCTATTTGCTCGCCAACTTAGGAACCAGCATTCCCCTAGCGCACTTTATTTATCAATTTCTAGCCTTCGGTTCATTTATCCTAGCTTGCTACGCAATCATCAATATCTATACTAATTCAAAACTGCCTGCAGCAGCGATGGCTTTTTTAGGTATAGCCGCTTCATTTACAGATGTTGGTAACACCCTGATATTTTCCACCAAATCAGTACCCAGTACCTTCGCAATGGGTTTCGCAATCTGGGGAATTTACTTTTGTTTGCGCCAAAAATGGCTGACAGGATATTTCTTTTTTGGGCTGGGTTGTCTGCTGCAATTCTTAGTGGGTTTGTTGCCGGGATTGATGATGGTTCCCGTTTTGGTAATTCAATCTGTAAAACAGCGGAAGTTCAAAACATTGATTTTGGCGATCGCACTTTTAGCAGCAATGGCAAGTATCGTTTACATACCGATGTTATTAACAGGTACTACCAGCACTCACACTATCGACAACGCCGAGTTTGTCTACATTCACGCGAAAGTCCGCAACCCCCACCACATCCTCCCGTCAAATTGGGATGTTGGGAATTGGTTCAACTTTATATGTTTCATAATGGGTGGCTTGCTGTGCATCAAAAATTCCGATTTATTGCCAAAAGAAGACAAGATTAATTTTTCTGTTATTGTTGGCACATCAATTTTTGCACTGTTCCTAAATTATGTATTTGTCGAAGTTTACCCGCTGGCTTTTCTCGCCAAACTACAGTTAGCTAGAACTGTACCTTTTGCTCAATTAATTATATTTACTGCTGTTGCTTTGACAGTCGAGCAACTTTACAGAGAAAAACAAATACCTGTTAGCTTGTTGCTGTTAGCTGTACTAACTTTGCCTTTTAGGGGTGTCATTTTTTTAGGATTATCAGTTTGGCACACAAAAAATCATGTATTTCCCAAACGATATAATATATTGTTGTGGATTTTAGCAATAGTAACGGTAATTTTCAGCTTGATATATCCGGTGACTGATTCATGGGAAATAATGGGCGATCGAATAATTAGCATCCCACTTTTTTTCTCAATCCTCGCCTTCCCATTCATTTTAGAAAAAACATCCCTAGCTACATCTATCAAACAAACTCTAACTCACACATTAGCCTTAATAACTACCGCCACCTTAGTTTTTGGAATAGCAGGAATTCTGCCCAAACCTATATTAAATGTATTTCAAACAAGAGTTAATATCAATACCGTTCCCAGAGACGACTTAAGCAAATTAGCGGTGCGATTTTCCCAAATTAGCAGCCGCGATTCACTCGTATTAATTCCACCCTCAGTTACCAGCTTCCAGTTTTTCTCCGAAAGAGCGATTGTCGTCAACTTCAAGAACTTTCCCTTTACCGAAAAAGGCATTAAAGAATGGCAAAATCGCATGGAAGCTGTTTTAGGAGTTCCCTTAAACCCGCAAATGATTTGGGGAGGAAATGACTTTTTCATCCGCCGCAGCAGTGCGGATTTAGTCAAAGTAGCCAAAAACTATCATGCCGATTATATCCTGACTCGTACTGACTGGCACCCAAATATTGACGGACAAATAGTAGAGCAAGAAGGCAAATGGATACTGTTTAAAATTAGATAATACTATTCTTGAAAACATGAGATATTTATTCAGTCTGCGAAGGCAGACTTTGTTTGTATAGAAGCGGTTTCAACCGCCGAATCAGATATGTGGTTAAATATCAAAACCTGAATCATCAATAATTTCGCTAATTTGCTTGTCCACATAATCAGCATCCACATTCCGCGCCATCAACTCAGCCAAAATCCCCAAAGAAATCAACTGCACCGACAGAATTGTACACAAAATTCCAAAAAATAACAAAGGTCGATTCCCGATCGGCCCAAAATTCATCCCCGCCAAATTCAGAAACCAAATAACTATCAAATAACTCAGCGAAACAGTTCCAACCAACCCAAAACACAATCCCAAACCTCCAAACAAATGACCCGGTTTGTGCAAATACTGCGTCGTGGCTAACACCGTCAACAAATCAATAAATCCCCGCGCATAACGTTCCCAGCCGTAATTCGATTTTCCGTGCTTGCGCGGATGATGTTCCACGACTACTTCGCCAATTTTAAACCCTAAATTGTTTGCTAAAGCTGGAATGTAGCGGTGCAATTCCCCGTACAATTTAATCGACTGCAAAACTTCCCTACGATACGCTTTAAAACCGCAATTCATATCGTGCATTTGCACCCCAGTCAGCAAACACGCAACGGCATTAAACAGCTTGGAAGGTAAAGTTTTAGAAAGCGGGTCGTTCCGTTGTTTTCGCCAACCGGAAACTAAATCAAATCCCGATTCTAAATGATGTAAGAATTTGGGAATTTCAGCGGGGTCATCCTGAAGGTCAGCATCGAGAGTAAAGATAATTATCCCTGCTGCATTGCGAAATCCTGCTGAAAGCGCGGCGGATTTGCCAAAGTTGCGGCGCATTTTAATCGCTTTAATTAGTTTGGGATGTTGGCTGGCTAAATCTGTGATTTCTTGCCAGGAATAATCGCGGCTACCGTCATCTATGAAAATGACTTCGTAACTGTCAATTGCTGTTTGCAACATGACAATTTGGATTTTTTCAAACAGCAATTTGAGGGTGGCTTCTTCGTTGTGAACGGGGATTACGAAGCTGAGATGTTTTGGCATAGGGCTATTCTATTTCATTTGTGTTGTCAAGGAGATTTTTTTATTAACCGCAGAGGGCGCAGAGGGCGCAGAGGAGGAGAAAGAGAGGTTTTTTAGTTTTTATTGATAACTTGGGAGTTTCGCAAGGCTATCCAACCTTTGCGGTTTTTAAAGGAGGCATAGGCTGTCAATAATTTATCTGTTGGTGATGTTTGAATGTATCCTCTCCAAGCTGCGAATTCGTAGGAAGGGCCAAATAATTTAACTAAATCTGGCCGTGGAAATCCTGACATGGCGAAACCTCGAACGACATTTTCTTGGTTGAGAATGGCAATACATTTTACATTGTTTTCGGGGTCTCCTACCCAGCCAATTACTCTCGCTGCTGTTGGTGCAAGTTTGGTGGCTGTATCAAAATATCCGGGTACTCCGTCTTTGGGCGCTGACAGTAAATTAGGGTCTATTTTTGTGTCTAATGCTGCACAGAAATTGTGTTTTTTGATGTCTCGGTTAAATGGCACTAAGTTGTTAGTTTTTAAGGCATCGATTAAGCCGACAAAAGCGGCAGGTTTGTTGCCTACACGGTCTTTAATTAGGGTTACGTCGGTGATGCCTAATTGCAGTGATAATGCTACTAACGGTTGATAGGTTGCTCTGTGGGCGATCGCCATTGCAGTTTCGCCTCCCACCCCGTACATTAAAATAATCGCGACTGTGGCGACTGCAAACAGCGGTGTCAACCAACGCGCTTGGATTCTTGGTATTGGCTGCCTCTCGCGCACCCACAATACTGTCAGCACAATTGTGCTCATCCAAAACAAAGCTGGGAGTGTGGCGTAGCGGGAAGCTGTGGCTTGTTCGACGCCAAATCCCGATCGACTAACCGCGGCCATTAACGCCGTTTGCAGCGTGTAAAGTTGGATTGATAGCCAAGGTAGCCAATCCGGGCGAGCGACCTTTTTTACAAATAGCCAATAACCCACAAAACCCGTCGTTGCAATCAAACCAATTATACCAATAATTGAAGCAACAATTATATTTTCGCTAAAAATTCCGCCGAGATAAGTGGGAATATATTCGAGAGTTTTGAGCGGGTTAATTTTAGTTAAAGAAGGGTGATGAGATGGAGTTTTATAAGTTAAAAAATAAATCCCAATCACTGCAATCGAAGCAATGAAATACAAATAAGTTATTCGCCGAGGAAACCGCAGCACAACAGCAGCAGCACACAATATCGGCCACAAAGCTAAAGGAGTGCTGTAACTAATACAGCCTAAAACGCCAAAAATAATGCTGCAAATTACCCAACCATTCCGTAGGGGCGGTGCCCCCGTGCCCGCCCCCGGTGTACCCAAAAAAGTCGCATAGGATTGCAAACAAAATATCGAACAAATCACAAATAAATTAGCAATTATCCAGTGAACGCCGCTGAATCCCCGCATCCAATTATGAGCCGCCGCCGGAGTAAAATTAAAAATAGAAATGCAAAGGAGTAGCGAGATAAATTGCAGCGGAAAACGCCTCAAATTTAACGGCAGCAGAGCAATTAATACGTGGCACTGAATCCAACCCAAGAACCAGGCAACTACACATAAACCAATATTTGAACCTTGGGTGACTGCTATATTCAAGCCATAAATAATTGCCGGAATCAAGACAAAATGCTCGTTGGCCCGAAATATCCAATTAAAAGGATTGGTAGAGAAACCCTCTACAGAATAAAAATTCCATGTCATCCACCAATAATCAAAGTTAGACAAGTCTCCTGCTTGGGATATCAAGTACAAAATATATGAAGCTGGTATTAGAATGCCGAGAACTGATGCGGCAATTAAAATATATTGTTGCTTGATTTTCATGGATTGGGAGATGGCGAAATTTTTAATCGATTTGGGCTAAGTTGTACGCGCTGGGATTAAAGAAACCGGGTTTTTTACTTGATTGAGGGTTAGAACCAAGTATTTTTGTTAAAAAACCCGGTTTCTGGCTACTTTACAGATGTACTCGAATTTTTATTTCACTTCTCTTGCCAGCATTTGTCTGAGCCCTTGCCGCCAGTGAGGAGGATACGTGCCTAGAAGTGCTGATATTTTTACTGTAGAGAGGACAGAAAAAGCGGGACGTTTTGCGGGTGTCGGATATTCGGAGGTGGTGATGGGAATTACGCGCTGAACTTTTAGGGGAAAGCCGAGTTGTGCTGCTTCCTCAAAAATAGCGATCGCAAAATCGTACCAACTACAAACACCGCTATTAGTGTAGTTGTAAGTCCCAAAAGTTTCTTGCCCGAGGAGAGGAATAATTTGCGAAGTCGCCGCACTTAAATCGCCCGTCCAAGTAGGACTTCCGATCTGATCTGCTACTACTCGAATTTCTTCCCTTTCCTTTCCCAACCTCAGCATGGTTTTGACAAAATTACCTTTGCCACCGTTGCCGTAAACCCACGCTGTTCTAATAATAATATGTCGGTTTCCCCCTTTCCGAATTGCTTCCTCGCCTGCTAATTTAGACTTGCCGTAACTTCCTAGCGGGTTAGTAGAATCTGTTTCCAGATAAGGAGAACCGTGGCTGCCGTCAAATACATAATCAGTGGAAAAGTGAATCAAACTTGCTCCCAGTTTTTCGCATTCTTCTGCGAGAATTCCGGGTGCAATGCCGTTGATGGCGTTTGCTAATTCCGGTTCGCTTTCTGCTTTGTCTACCGCAGTGTAAGCACCCCCATTGACGACTAAATCCGGTTGAATTTCAGCCATTGCTTGACGGATGCTTTCCGGTTGGGATAAATCGAGGCGAGTGCGATCGACCGCAATTACCTCTCCCGAAGATAATAAAATCGGCTGCAATTCTTGAGCTAGCTGTCCGCTGCCACCTGCGAGTAAAATTTTCATAATCAAAACACTTGAGCTGTTTTCAACGTTTGTCCAGCTTGGTCTTTAGCTGATAAGATGGGTTGGGCACCATCTAGCGGCCAGTCGATCGCCAAATCGGGGTCATTCCACAGGATACACCGCTCGTGTGCCGGTGCATAATAATCTGTAGTTTTATACAAAACTTCAGCAGTCTGGGAAACCACTAAAAAACCGTGTGCAAATCCCGCAGGCACCCAAAATTGCCGTTTATTTTCTGCACTCAGCAAACACCCCACCCACTTTCCAAAATTCGGCGAACTTTGTCTAATATCCACTGCTACATCAAATATTTCGCCAGCAACTACCCGCAGCAATTTGCCTTGAGGCTGCTGCAGTTGGTAGTGCAAACCGCGCAGCACATTTTGAGAAGATTTGGAATGATTGTCTTGCACAAATTCGGCCGTCACGCCTGTTTTTTCTACAAAAGCTTTGTGATTGAAACTCTCAAAAAAGAAACCGCGATCGTCTCCGAAAATTTTCGGCTCAATAATCAGAACTTCCGGTATTTCAGTAGATATAACATTCATAGTTGGCTGTATCGCGTGATAAACTCATACTCAGTCTAGGCTATTTTACTATGAAAACTGACACATATCTCAAAAAGTTGTATGCCAATCGCTTTGATTCCCGACAAATGCAAGCGAAGGTGGCACTATGGAAAGTTTTAATTGACGAATTCTTACAAGATTATGTTCCTCCCGAATCAACCGTTTTAGATATTGGCGGCGGTTACTGCGAGTTTATCAATCAAATTCGGGCTAAAAAAAAATATTTAATTGATCTTAATCCCGATTCAAAGTTATTTGCTAATGCTGATGTAAATGTGCTTAATATTGATGTCTTAAATTTGGAGAGTCACACATCTTTTACCGAACAGTTCGATCGCATTTTTATCTCAAATTTTTTTGAGCACCTCCGCAACAAAGAGGAACTTGTAGAAATTATCTCTTTTTGCTTCGAGGCCCTCAAGCCTAGCGGTTCTCTGTTGGTAATTCAGCCTAATTTTAAATATTCCTACAAGGAATACTACGATTTTATCGACCATCAATTACCGATAACGCATTTATCGCTACAAGAGCTTTTACAAACTGTCGGGTTTGAAATTGACCTGATTGTACCGAGATTTTTGCCCTTTTCGACGAAAGGCAGACCGGCCTCGCCCTTGCTGTTAAAAATTTACTTAAAATTGCCTTTGTTGTGGCGTTTTTTGGGAGGGCAAATGTTTGTTAAAGCATCGAAACCCAACAAGTGAGTATCTTCCTCAATATCGACACTTGCCGTCGGAGGCTGAAAATGAGAATGTAGGGAAAGCGCTCATTTTAATAACTCATCTACTGGAATACTAAAACCCGGTAAAACAATTTGAGTGCTAACAGCTTCGCCAGCAATAAAGATGCTTCGGCTTTGTTTTGTTACTACAATAATCCATTGGTTTTCAGGATATACCAGCCAAACTTCCTCACTTCCCGATTCTAAATATTCTGTAGCTTTAGCAATTACATCTTCCGCCAAATCTGTTGGTGAAACAATTTCAGCACATAAAGGAAAACTTTGCGGCAGCACTTTGAGATTGCCAAATTGTGCTGCTAATTCCGGGGGAAGGTAGGCAACATCAGGATAGCGCCCCTGGTTGTTTGTGCGGCAGGGAACATCAGTATAAACCTCCCCTCCTTGTCCGCTAGAGTCTTTGTACGTTCTCCAATAAAAGTAAAGATTTCCTTGCACTCTGCTATGCTTGAGAGTCATGCCATTTTTCTCCAATAATTCGCCATCAACCCACTCTTGCAGATCCGCTGGACTTTCCATCCATGCTTCTAGAGAGTAGATTTTCGATGGGGCAACAACTGTAGAAGTTATCATGTTTTTGCGTCTGGGCGGGGAACTTTTTTTCTATGATACCAGATGCGATCGAGCTTTGGTGGACAAAAGGTCGATCGCACTTTGTAGATGGCACTTTTAAGTGTTATCATAAAAGTTACAAAGTATCCCGCATTTCTGGCTTTCTCTAATTAGGATGAAGCTGCCATTAAAGCATCACCTTGAGGACAAAAATGATGACACAAACTCAATCATCCGCTGCCCTTCCAGTCAATATTCCACTCACACTAACACTCACCGTTACCCACGAACAGTTCGTTGAATTGGCGATCGCCAATCGGGAGTTACAATTAGAACGCACAGCAACAGGAGAATTAATCGTGAACCCACCAACCGGAGGCGAAACAGGATATCGGAATCTGGATATAGAAGGGCAACTCTGGCTGTGGAATCGGCGGACTAGACTCGGTAAAGCATTTAATTCTTCTACTGGTTTTCACCTGCCAAATGGGGCCGATCGCTCTCCCGATGCAGCTTGGGTGCGTCAAGAAAGGTGGGATGCACTCACCCCAAAACAAAAAGAAAGCTTTATTCCCTTGTGTCCTGATTTTGTGGTAGAACTTCGTTCTAAAACTGACAACATGGAACCGCTGCGAGCCAAGATGAAAGAGTATATGAACAATGGCGCTCGTTTAGGTTGGTTGATAGATAGAAAAAACAGAAAAGTGGAAATTTACAGGCAAAATCAAGATGTAGAAGTGCTGGAAAATCCTGTTACTTTGTCCGGTGAAGATGTGTTGCCGGGGTTTGTCTTGGATTTGACAGAAGTTTGGGGATAAATGCTGAGTCGTGTTAAAAATATACCATACTTCCTCTTCTAAGGCTGTAAAAAATGATATATAATGTACAAACAAACCCCCTTGCAAATTAAAATAGTATGGTTAAGCAAAAAATCTTAGATGAAGGTCGAGAATATACCTTTCGTTCATACTTTGACTTACCTTACGAAACGGATGAAATTTTAGCAGAATTTGATTACTCGCTAAGTAAAGGAAGCTTATCTTTACCGAAAACAACTAGACACTTAGACAGACTTATAGAGCTTAGAGATAAAATAGAAGATATCCTTCCCTTGGTCAGTCTCAGCAGCGAAACAGCTAGAAGAGAATCATTAGTATCCCCTGTGCTGCTGGATCTCATCCGATACTGTCAATGTCAACTGCGATTTGAGTATACTCTCAACGTTAATAGCTGGTTAAAGGGAAGTTTAGATTATCTCGTGAAGTCAAATCAAGAGTTGCTAGTTATTGAAGCAAAAAACGACGATATGACCAGAGGATTTACTCAACTAGCTGTACAATTAATTGCGATGTCGCACGTTGAAGACCAAAATATCTTTTATGGTGCGGTGACAATGGGAGATATCTGGCGATTTGGCAAGTTAGATAGAAATCAGCAGACTATTTTTCAAGACACCCATTTGTTTACAGTTCCTGACGATTTAGACGATTTGTTGAAGGTAATGGTAGGAATTTTAGACGGAGATGAAATTTCGCCGTAGGGTGCGTCGCTTCTCGTCCCTCAAATAGTGGCGAAATTTTCCATAGCGACGCACTAATGGTGGGAATTTTAGACGGGGATGAAATTTCGCTGTAGGGTGCGTCGGTTCTAGTCACTCAAATAGTGGCGAAATTTCCCATAGCGACGCACCATACTATTTGCAATCTGCCATAAAAAAACTCCCTACAAAATCGAACTTAAAACCACCTCATTAGCCGCAATCCAATCATAAATATCCTGCAAAGCCGCTTCCGGCCCAATAACAGGCCGCCATCCTGTTTTCTCCATCACCCTAGAAGAATCAGTAATAAAAATCGGAATATCCCCCGCGCGTTCCTCCAAAACAGGATTAATTGAAATCGATTTCCCGGTAATCTTTTGGCACAAATCAGTTGTCTCAACCAAAGAAAGACTGTTGCTCAAACCGCCGCCAACATTAAAAACTTCGCCGTCAAATTCAGCAAAATGTTCTAACTGATAATTAACTAACCTCAACAAATCTTCAACGTGCAGCAAATCCCTAACTTGCTTCCCACTGCCGCCAAAACCGATATAACTCAGCGACTTTTGAAAATAGTGAGCCGCCACCCACAAACCGCAAACTCCCTGATCTACTTTACCCATTTGCCAAGCACCAGTAATTAAACCGCAGCGGTTAATAATTGCGGGTACATTGTATGCTTCTCTATATTCCTCAATCAGCAATTCCGAAGCTAATTTAGTTGCTCCGTAAAGCGAACGGTGTCCTTTTAATGGGAAGTCTTCTGATATGCCTAACTCCGATATACCGGGTAAAGTTTGCTCAGGGGCGATCGCAAATCTATTCGGCAATTCCAACAGTTTAACAGACTTGACACTGGCGATCGGATAAACCCGACTCGTAGACAAAAACAGCAAACTCGCACCCGTTTGTCTCGCCAACTCCAAAACATTTACAGTGCCCAGTAAATTCGTCTGCAAAACGTACTGAGGCGAACTAAAACCAGCCAGCACAGAAGGCTCCGCAGCACAATCTATAATGCAGTCAGAATTGAGTGCAACTGGATCTAAATCTGCCGCTGTGCGAATATCCCCGTAAACAAACTGAATACCGCAACTTTTAAGCCGAGGCAGATTCAATTCCGAACCCCGGCGACGCAGGTTATCTAAACAAATTATTTGCCATTCCGGGTGCAGTTTCTTCAGGCCAATTGCCAAACAACTACCGATGAAACCAGCACCACCAACAATTAAAATTCTCTCAGGCATTCACTTTTAGTTTTGCTATCTTTCTAGTCCGGTGGTAGTCGCCGCGAGAGAGATGTTTTTCCAGCCAGACATACAAGACAATAAACAAATACCTACTGCCCATCTCTTTGATTTTCAGCTTAGAAATACCCGCAGTCCGATTGTACCACCTCAGAGGAATCACCGTATAGGAAAAACCCCGAACAATTGCTTTTAAAGGCAGTTCGACTGTCAAATTAAAATGATGGCTCAAAATCGGTTGTACGCCTTCAATTACTTCTCGGCGGTAAATCTTAAAAGCATTGGTGACATCGCTGTACCGCAAGCCGAAAATACTTTTGACAAACCAGTTTGCTAAGCGGTTAATTGCTAACTTGTGAATTGGATAATCAACTATAAAGCCGCCTTTGATAAAGCGGGAACCAAAAACACAATCATATCCTGCTTGCAACTGGCGATATCCTGCTACCAAATCCATCGGATCGTCGGAAGCATCCGCCATCACAATAGCGACAGCATCTCCGTCAAATTCCGCCAATCCCCGGCGCACCGCAAATCCGAAACCGTTGGGAGGTTGATTGTTGATGTATCTCACTGTGGGAAAAGTCTCTGACAACTCCTGGCAAATATCAATTGTTCGATCGACACTGTTGTCATTGACAATCAAAATTTCGTGCGGAATGCCTTCTAAATCGAGCGTCTGGGCGATCGCCCGCACAGTACCGTACAAACAGCCCTCCTCATTGTGAGCTGGTATAATCACAGAAATTTTCACTCCTCATCCTCCGCGCAACTGGACAAACTGGTTGTCCACAGGATTATACACCCAAGCTTTAATTTCTGTTTGGGCGATCGGCAAATTATTATCCGACAAATCAACAGCCCACCTGGCATTATTGTATAACTCAGATTTTAAACTCTCAGCAATGTCGGGACTGTCCAAATTGACATAAGCGTTAGCAAAAAAAGATTTTTTGTCCCCGACAGATAGCAGTACAATATTCGGCTGTTGCAATTTTTCTGGCCAAACCGCCCAACCAGCAGCCTTGACAGCATCATTTTGCTTAACAGTCAAGGATTTTTCGCTAGTTTGAGGTTGGTCTAAATACCCGTAAACTTTCTCGGTATTAGAAATAAACTCTACATTTTTCGCGAACTTTATCCAACCTATTTTGTCGATAATTGCAGCGCCTTCTCTCACCAGCCAAGTTTTTTTGCTCAGCACCCTCAAACAGCTTTCCGGCGAATTTTGGAAAAAATCCGAGGGTTCCAGATAGTTAATTAACTGCAAACAATCTTGAGCGCCTTGTTTATAAAGAAGTGCAGATCGAGATTGGGCGATCGCCTGTTGAGAGTTAACAATAATTGTAGCAATTAACAGCCCTGCAACTACCCGATAAATAAATTTATAATTCCTCTTTAACGTTGCTTTTGTTTCTTGATAATTACCTCTGACCAACAATTGCCCTAGCTGAACCACAGCAATTAATAGCAAAATTGAATTAGTCGTATATCTAGACGATTCTAGCGCCTGAATTGCCCCGAATTCAGCCCTGCCAGCCGTAATAAACAAAGAAGATAAAACCGAAAAAAAACCTATTGACAGCCAAGGTAAAGCCTGATATTGCACTCCTAAATCAATTTTGAAATGAGTATCTTGCCGTAATCCTAAATGAATTGTGGGATGGGCATCTTGCCCGTCCAGCTTCGCAGCCTGAACCACGTTCATAACTGAGTTGGGATTGCTATAGCTTTCAGAAATATCATTCCTATCTGTCATTGCGAGGAACGAAGCGATCGCAGGGGCGGGAGATGGCTTCGCAGGGCTCCCAATGACAAAGAAATAGAATACCAAAAATAAGAAACTTGCAAATATTAGCAATCCAACTAATGCTGAAATTCCAGGCGATCGCACAATTGGCGAACCCAGCAAACTTAAAAAGTAATCAATAACCACCAGCGGCTTATTCAACAATGAAATAATACTTGCTTTGCGGCTAGGATGATAATCTATTGAGTAAACAGCACAAGTTGCCAAAAACAGCAGCATCCAGACAATAAGTCTTTTTCTTTTCTGCGCCGCATTTCCTTCTACAGCCGCCACAGCCGGAATTGCAGCCAACCAAGAAAGCAAACCTTGGGCCAGGGAAAAACTCGCAATAAAGCAGAATACAGCCGCAATCGATATTTGAATATCGTAGGGACAGGGCAGTGCCGTGTCCCTACTCTGTTCGATCTGAGGTGTTGCATCATTCTCCAGAACGGGCAAGATGCCCGTCCCACAAAAATTCAATCTTCTTGTGGAACGGGCATCTTGCCCGTTCCTAAATAGCTTATTAATCGTGGTGCAACATCTCTGTTTCATCCGATTAAAAACCGCTATATTAGGCAATAATTTGTGAGGTGAAACCAGCGCATAAACCGCAGCGACAAAACACAAATTTACGAAAAACCAAGCGAGTTGAAATCCCCACAGCCAGTTTTCATGCTGAACCAGGGAGAACAGCAAAATACAAGTTAAAATATTAGCTAAATGCCACAAATCATCCCCAACATTCTTAACTTGCATTGAGGATAACTTGTACATAGCGATAAAAGTTATCGCAGCCAAACCTATGCTGAGACACAACTGATAATTAATATTCCATCGGGAAGCAAAAGCCAGCACCGCAATAATTATTTTAGGGAAAAGTATGCGGTGGTTGCTGTGCAAAGCCCAAAAATCGTTAAACGTTACATTTGCCGCAGCTATTTTTTCAAAAAGGCTAGCTAACCTCCACTCGTCATCAACGGGAACGTTAACGCTAAAATTCGCTACAAATCCGATTAATAAGAGGACAGGAATCAGATATAGAGTAAATAATATGATTTTTTTCATTAATATCCAATCCGGTAGCATCGGAATTGTAAAATCTAGTCATATCATGTCCGATCGATTAACCATAATATCCCGGTCGGGGCGGGTTTTGGAGAGTGTCAATTATTCGCAAGTATTGTTGGTGAACTCGCCCCTACAAAAATCGCGATCGCTCGAACGGACATGATATCATCAGCTTTTCGACTGACAATCAACAGTCAACAGTCAACCGTCAACAGTCAACCGTCAACTGTTCGCTACTTAATAGTCTTGAACGTATCCATTTTCCCAGTAAATCGGTTGATAAACATCTGCAAAACAGTCCGCTTGCCGATATTGATATTAGAACTCACTGCCATTCCCGACTGCAAGTTAACCTCCACTTCATTTGCCTTGCCCTTGTTCAAAACAAACTTCTGATTTTTGAGCTTAATTTTGGTTTTGAAAGCGTAGTATTTCCGCAGTTCAGTAGGAGGCTCAGCATCGCTGCTAATCTCTATCACTTCACCCTCAGCAGTACCAAACTCCAGCGCCGGGAAAGCTTCTACATTCACTTCCACAGGCACGCATTGGTATTTCGTCAAACCCAGTTTCTCTCTGTTAACTTCCTTCTCTGGACAAACGCAACTTTTACCTGTTTCGCAGTCAATCTTTTCTCCGTCTAATTGCTTGCCGTGATACTGCTCCAATTTTGCCCGCTTCTGTCTCAAAGCATCCAATACCAGAGCCACATTGCTGTTTTCCAGGTAAACCACTGCTTCCAGACCGTTTTCGTCATCCAAAACTTTGAGCAGCTTTTCAGTTTGCTGCGCTTCGTAATAAGCTTCTTCGCAGCGTGCTGGGCGCGGTTCGCCCGGTTTCACCACCGAATTAATAATGGATTGGCATATCGGATCTTTCGCCATATCCAACTTAGCTTTCTCCTTCGTAGAAGGCTTCAAATCAAAGATTACACCCGATACGGGAGCTTTCAGAACTTGAGTGTCGCGGTTTTGTTGAGCCTTTTCTAGCTGAGCGTTCACCTCAGACAGCTTTTTCAGGTTTTCCACTTTGAAGCGGCTTAGCTGAGAATCGCTGCTGGCAATTTGTTTCTGGTTTTCAGCAATTTTGGTATAAAGTTCTTTCGCCCAGGTATCCTTGGTGTTTTTCAACTGTTCTTCGGCGCGGGCGATGGACTCCTGAATGCGCGCTTGCTCTCCTTGCTGGCGCTGTATGTCAGCAGTAATTTTTTGGATGTCACCTTGACGCGCGTTAATTTCGCCTCGGCGCGTATTGATTTCACCGAGGCGTGTGTTAATTTCGCCTTTGCGAGAGTTGATTTCACCTTCGCGCTGCTTGATTTGATCTTGCTGTTTGAGAACGTCGCTTTGGCCTCTGAAAACATCTTGCTCTTGACGTTCTTTTTGCAGTTCAGCGATGGCTCCTTCCTCTACCAGGGGGGCGAGTCTGCCTAGAATGTTTTGATTCGACTTCAATACTTGTTGCGATTTCGCTAACTGTTCTTGGGCCAAATCTCTCTGAGCCAGGGCTGATTTTACTTGCTCTTGCGAAGAACTTAACTGCTGCTGAGCATAATTTAATTGGTTCTGGGCAAAACCCAATTGTTGCTGTGCCACTGTCATTTGATCGCCGGCGGCTTTCTCAGCATCCTGAGCTTGCTTCAGTTGTTTTTCCAACTCCTGAACTTGGCCTTGAGCTGCGGCGACGCGAGACAGAAATTCCGATCGATAATTAACATAAAGTCCTTGCTGAGCAGCATCAAAATTTCCGCTGGCTCCCCTGTTGAGGTACAGTTCGTCAATCAAAGCTTGCAGCACTTGATTTTGTGCCGTGAGGCTCTGTCTGTCCTTGATTGTTGATTCTAGGTTAGAAGGAACAGCGCCTTGAATTTTGCCGCTGACAACATCTTCGTAAAATTTATTTTCCTTTTCCAGAGCTTCTTTAGTTTTCTGAATCGATGTTAAATCGGCACTGGGTGCAACGGGGTTGAAAGTGAGCAGAGGCTGGTTCTTTTCCACGCGATCGCCATTTTCAACGTGAAGTCTCACCACAGCGCCCGTAGCAGGTGCTTGGATGTCTCTAGCACCATCTTTTAGCTCTAATTGGCCGACAGCGGGGACAGCTTGCTCTACGCTAGCAAAATAAGCCCAAACTACAGCAGAAGTGGTCATCAGCATGATCATCCACAAAAACAAGTGCGACCAAATCGCTGGTTTTTCGAGAATGACTGGTTGCTCAGAAAGTATTAACGATTTCATAGCCATTTGTTAGTTCTCAGTTGTTAAGGGTTAGCGATCGGTTGTGAGTTGTTAGAGATTAGGTATTCGATGACTCTTGTTGTTGGAAGAGGCAGTAGTAACGCCCTTTAAGAGCCATTAATTCTTTATGAGTTCCCCGCTCGACTACAGAACCTTGATCCATCATAATAATTACATCAGCGTTTTGGATGGTAGTCAGGCGGTGAGTAATGAAAAACACCGTGCGGCCGGCGAAAGCTTCTGCTAAGTTATTGCAAACTTGGCGTTCGGAATGGTAGTCGAGGGCGCTTGTAGCTTCGTCCAAAATCAGCAGTTTCGGGTTTTGCAAAATCGTCCGGGCGATCGCCAAACGCTGCCTTTGACCCCCAGAAAGCGAGGAACCACGCTCTCCGACTATCGTATTGTAGCCAGCAGGCAAGCCCATAATAAAATCGTGAGCTACCGCTAATTTCGCAGCTCGCACAATCTCATCCGTACTCGCATCGGGATTACTCAGAGCAATATTTTCCTGTACCGAGCAGTTAAACAGCAAAGTATCTTGCAGCACCACCCCAAGTTGGCTGCGGAGCGAATATAATTCCACCTTGGCAATGTCATAGCCGTCAATAAAAATCCGGCCCGACAACGGCGGATAAAGACGCTGCAACAGCTTCATCGCCGTACTTTTACCGGAACCGCTTCCCCCCACAATTCCCACAAAACTGCCAGGGGGAAATTCCAAATTAACATTAGCCAATTGCAGTGCCCCGCTCTCCAGGAATCGGAAGGAAACCTCCTCATAGGTAACCTGCCCTTGAATTGCCGGCAGCGGGATATTGCTGCGGTCTTCCTCGCTGGTTTCCGTCGGCGTATCGACCACATCCTTAAGCATATCGATCGACATCGAGACTTCTTGGAAACTCTGCCATACGCTCACAAAACGCAGCAGCGAACCAGTCACGTTCCCGGAAATAATTCGGAAAGCAATCAACTGACCCAAAGTAATCTCATTTCCCAGTACCAAATAAGCTCCCACCCACAACTGAGCTAAGTTACCCACCTGGTTTAAAAAGCCACTAATCGTACCGGCCGTAGTCCCCGTGATAATTGTTTTAAAACTGGCTGTAATGTATTTTGCGTAGCGACTCGACCACTCCCAACGGGATTTCAATTCAATATTTTGAGCCTTAACAGTTTGAATCCCGCTGACTACTTCCACTAGATAAGATTGAGAGTCAGCAAAACGCATATTTCTCTGTTTGATCAGGCGCAGCACCAGCGGATTGATTAGAACAATCATCAGCCCCAGTATCGGTACCACTGCCAAAGATACAAACGTTAGCTGCACGCTGTAGGAGAGCATCACGGCGACGTAAACCACCGAAAATACCGCATCGAGAACCACTGTCAGAGCTGTACTCGTCATGAATTCCCGAATCTGGCCCATCATGCTGAATTTGTAGACCAAATCTCCGACGCGCCGATTGTCAAAGTAATTTTGGGGCAGCCGGAGCAAGTGGTCGATTACCTCCGCACTCAATTTGACATCAATGCGGTTTGAGGTATCTATAAACAAAAAGGTACGCAAACCGTTGAGCAGTCCTTCAAACAGGGCAACACCTAACAGAAATGCCCCCAAAATATCTAAGGTGTCAATGCTGCGCTGACCTAAGACTTTATCAATAATTACTTGGCTGATTAATGGGTTGGCAAGACCAAATAACTGTACAAAAAACGAAGCAAGCAACACCTCAAAAAACACTGTCTTGTGTTCCATGAGGGCCGGCACAAACCACCAGAAGCTGAACTGCTCTTTTTGTTCAACTTGCGGAGCTTGCAGCAGCAGGACTTCTCCTGATTCTCCCCAGATTTCTTTAAACTGAGGTATCCGCTTCCGCATTAACCCTTTTTCGGGTGTCGCCATCACCAATTCTTGCTCGGTGATGCTGTAAATAATGGCAAAGCTGGTTTCCCATTTAATCATTACGGGCGCTTTGATGCGGTTGATTGCTTCTGCGGGCACTTGCGCCAATTGGGGCGTGAGGCCGATGCTTTGGGCGATCGCCCCGCAGGCTTGCATACTGATAGAACCGGCGGTTTTTAACTGATTTTCTAGAACTTTGCGGATGATATCTCGACGAAATTTGAGGCCGAAATACTTGCTCAACATCTGGAAGCAAGCTAGCGGGGCGTCAATCTGCCCTTTGGCGCGGAAAACTGGGTATCTCCCCGCATCCTTTGTTTGGGGGTCGGTTTTGGGTTCTGGGGGACGGTCTGGGGCGACTATAACCTCGATCGATTTTCCGCCGGACGGATTCTGCCCTGGGCCTACTGTATCTGTCGTGCCATTTGATGACTCTGTTTCGAGTTGGGGTTCTGGGGGTTCCCGGAAGCCTACCAATCGCGCGCCGAGGCGGCCTTCTACTTTTAAGGATTTGGCTGCGTTTTCCACAGAGAAGCGGCTGCCGGTGGGAAAGTCGCCCAAGACGCCGCTGCTGACAAGCCACACTCGATCGGCATCTAGCTCTTTGGCGATGTCTTGAGTTTTTTTGTTGCCGTTTGGTACGTTGACAACTGTCGCATCTTGCCAAGCTTGCAGGGTGAGTTCCTTGAGATTGGAAGTGCCGTCGGCTTGGCGCTGCAATTCCAGGCTCAACAGTTCAAATACTTCGCTCAAGGAACAGTGTTCCCGAAAGGCTTCTCCAAATGTCGGCTGTTTTTCCAGTACGCTCAGGAAATCTTCGGCAGCTAGGACGATCGCGATCACATCTGTAGAGGCGATCGCCGTTTCGCAGGGAACTCCCCTGAGCAAGCCAGCCCAGCCCAGGATTTCCTTCGACTGCACCAAGCGCAAACTTACGTGGCGCTGCGAGCGCTGGTCAAAGCCCAGCAGCCGGGCCTGGCCTTGATAGATAATTGCCACCTGAGTCGGCATTTTTTCCCGTTCAAACAGGGGTTGCCCCGTCCGGTAGCCAAGGAGTTGGCATTTAGCCACCAAGGCTGTCAGAGCCGTCTCTGACAGTCGGTCAAAGGGAGGTGTTTGAGCTAGGAAATCCTGAATTTGGGAGAGGGAAACAGCGGAAGAAGTCATCCAATTTTAGATTTTAGATTTTAGATTTTAGATTGAATCCACAGATGAATCCAGGGGGTTTTTGTCAGGATGCTACGCTTTTTCAAGTCTCCACGGATAAATCCGGGGGCCCCTGACCCAATTGCTGGATTGTCATGAAATTGAAGACACGGAGGAGAGGGGCTGTAGCGGGCCTATTTGCGATATCTGTTCGGCGAGCCAGCTTTCAAAGAGTTCGTTAATCAAGTGCAGCCGCATCGATTCATCGAGCTGGGCCGGCATGAACTTTTCTAGTCGAATAATTACCATCCATTCTGCCAGAGGACGCGGCGTCCACAGTTGATTTGGCTGGCTGACGGACAAAAGTTTGCTGATTGCCGGGTGGGGCTGGCTGAGGGGTACTGGGCCCAACAAGCCGCCTGACTTGGACTCCGGCCCTTCGGAATAGTCGCGGGCAACTTCAGCAAAGGTTTGTTCCCCTTCGAGGATGCGAAAGTAAAGTTCGTTTGCCAGTGCTGGATTTTTGGTGCGTACCAGGGAATAGACTACGTGGTCTAGGCTGGCTTTGCGGGTTAAAAAATAATTATCTACTTTAGGTCTCCAAGTGGCTTGCTTAAATTTTTCGATCAGCAAGGGCCTAACGGCCATCTCTTGAAGTTCTTCTTCCGTCATATTTTGGCCGCGCAGCCAAGCTTCTTTGGCTTCCTGGGCTGTCAGTTGGTGTTGTGCCAGAAAGTTCTCCACGGCGGATTTGCGTTCTTCGTCGCTGCAACTAAAGGATGCGATCGCTTGGTCTACTATTACACCCCGCAAGAATTGCGGCATCAACTGGTATCGCTTCAGGAGCGATGGCATATCCTGAGCTTGCAGTAATTTATCGCCTATTTGAAAAAGTCCTGTCATTTTTTTATCTCCAACTGACTTGCGCTTCCCCTTTTAATTTAGCTGTGGCAGGAAAAGAGCGACAACCACTAACCCCTCGATTCCCCGATGATAGCAGACCGTCAGTGGGCTAGCGCTATTGCTGTCTATTTCTTGACGCTCTGCCTAGCGAGGGGTTCCCCGCGGGTCTCAGAATGGTAGGGGGATGCGAGAGTGGGAGAGTGGGAAAATCTTTACTTCTGCCATCTTCCTTCTTCCCTCAACATCCATCCGTTAAATCCCGTACACTGCTTAGTTGCTGAACTTCCTTCTTCCTTCACTCTCGGAATAGTCTTTCAAAGAGTGTTTCGAGTTGGGTCGAGCAAGCGCGACTGTCGAGATATTTGGGGTTTGCCGCCATTTTTTGCTGGATTCGATCGCGGTAGTGCCGGCGCAGTTCTGGGTTGGTTCCCAGTGCTGTACTCAGCTCTAAATAAGACTTCTCGCTGTCTGCTACCAGTTCCGGAAGTAGTAGTTCTTCGAGCACTGCGGCTGATTGTCGCGATCGAGTTGTTTGCCCTTTTCTTACCACTACAGGCAACCCTGCCAACAGGGGTTCTGCTAAGGAGCAGCCACTGCTGTATGGATAGGAGTCTAAATATATATCAGCCAATTCCAGACATTTTATGCAATCTGCGCGAGATGGCAGCGCCTTAATCACAACTAAGCGCTTTTTGTCAATCCCAAATTCGGCAAAGAGCGATCGAATTTGGTTGTAAAAAGGCACCGTCGGATAGTTTTCATTGCGCGAACGAAAGGGATACAAAACTAAAATAGAATTTGGTACCGCCGCAATAATTTTGGCCCAAGTTTCTCTCAATTCTGGGATAATTGTGAAAGCTTGAGCGCCGGACATGAACACTACAGATTCGTCGGTGGCTCCCCAACTCCTGCGAGTCGGTTCAACTCTGCCAGGTGCTGATCCTACAGTATAGCTTAAACAAACTCCCGACCCTTTTAAAGTAATTAATTTTTCGCGATACTCTGCTGCAGCACCTGCGGGCAATGTCAAATCTCCGGCAATGAAATAATCAATATTTCGGGCGCCGGTGGTTGCGGGGGTTGATGCACCGGTAGCTATTTGCACCCGCGCTAGTCGGTGCAGGCACAGCAGCGCGCTTGGTTGAGAAGTGTCGCTAGTATTGGTGCAGATTAGCAGAATATCTAAATCGTGCGATCGCATTTCTCGGACTTGATTGGGCAAAGTTTCTGACAGTTGCACCAGTTGGTCAGCGCAATTTTCGCAATATTTCCCCAGTCGCTCGTCTTGTACCTGGAAATAGTACACAATAATTTCAAATTTGCTTCTGTCTAAATATTCAAAACTCGAAATTGCTGCACGAGTCTCGGATTCATCACTAATTTTATCCAGCAAAAAGCCAACTCGGATTTTAGTTCTTTCAGGTTCTATCTGAGGAAAATTCCATTCTATTTGACTGCCGATATTTTTCAAATAAAATTCCAGAATATCAGCTCGCTGACTCAATATATTGAGCAGATTGACCTCGCTCAAATACAAAGCTTGGAATCTAACATTTTTCGCAATAAAATCCGCCAAATAACGCCAAACCTCTGAATCGGGGAAACTGGCGATATTAGCTGCGACGTACTTGATTAACTGCTGGAAATATTCAGAGTACATTTCAACTTCCGACTTGGGTTGAAACTGATATCTTGCACCCTTCTCAATTACTTGTTTAGGAACAGGCAAGATGCCTGTTCCACCAGAAAATTCATCTTGTGTGGAAGCAACAGGCAAGATGCCTGTTCCACCAGAAAATTCATCTTGTGTGGAACCAACAGGCAAGATGCCTGTTCCACTAGAAAATTCATCTTGTGTGGAACCAACAGGCAAGATGCCTGTTCCACCAGAAAATTCATCTTGTGTGGAAGCAACAGGCAAGATGCCTGTTCCACTAGAAAATTCATCTCTTGTGGAAGCAACAGGCAAGATGCCTGTTC
>NZ_JAUBOV010000140.1:277-8899 GCF_036700405.1 Microcoleus sp. T3_D1 | reverse complement strand
CGCTCGCACTGTAAATGCAAAACTGAGATGCTCCCCATCCCACAAACTTGTGGAAGTTATTTAATTCTCATTCCTTATCCACCAGCAGAATTTCCATAGGTTCAAAAATTTTATAGCACTCATAAGCAAAGCATCTCTTCATTTAATTTAGAGGAAGTTTGACGACGGCCAGCCAGAACTCCTCAATTAACCTGACTACTTTAGTAAATTCCACGAAGTCTACCGGTTTTGTTATGTAACAGTTGGCGTGGAGGGAGTATGACTTAAAAATATCTTCGGGAGCTGCGGAAGTGCTGAGAATCACTACAGGAATTAATTTTAACTTGGGGTCAGTTTTAATTTCTTCTAGCACTTCAATACCGCTTTTTTTCGGCAGATGCAAATCCAGCAAAATCAAATCGGGACGAGGTACCCTGAGATAGGGTTCTTTTCGGCGCAAAAACTTGATTGCTTCGACTCCATCCTCCACAAAATGCAAGTTATTCAATATTTTACCCTGACCGAGAGCTTCTCTTGCCAAATCGGCATCGCTGGGAGAATCCTCAATCAGCAGAATTTCTATAGGTCTAACAGTGGTTCGATCGCTCATAACCGGCGTATCCTTTTGAGTATAAAAACAAAATTGAATTTTGAGGATTCAGGTACTAATTATAGGAATAGTGAAGTAAAAAGTCGCTCCTTTTCCCTCTTGAGATTCCACCCAGATTCGACCGCCGTGGCGTTCAGCAATGCGCTTGCACATCGCCAAACCTATACCTGTGCCGGAATATTGGCGGCGGGAGTGCAGGCGTTGAAAAATGATGAAAATGCGATCGGCATACTGCGGATCGATGCCAATGCCGTTATCGCGGACACTGAACACCCATTCGCTCTCTTGCATGCGGGCAGCGATATGAATCAACGGGATATCTGGGCGACAAAATTTGATGCTGTTGGCGAGCAAATTTTGGAATAATTGCACCAGTTGAAATTCATCCGCCATAACAGTTGGCATCGCGTCGCAGGTGATTACAGCTTTTGTTTCGGCGATCGCAATTTGCAAATTACACAAACTTTGCTGCACAGCAGCCTTGCAGTCCGCCGGCTCAAACTCCTGACCCCTCGTTCCCAGGCGCGAATACGCCAACAAATCGTTAATTAACTGCTGCATTCTGGTGGCGCCATCGACAATATAATTAATATACTTATCTGCGCGATCGTCCAAATTTCCTTGATAGCGCTGGGCCAGCAATTGAGTGTAACTGGTAACGGCTCGGAGTGGTTCTTGCAAATCGTGGGAAGCCACATAAGCAAATTGTTCTAATTCCTCGTTGGAACGCTTCAAATCTTCTGTCAGTTGCAGCAGTTGCTGCTCTGCTTCTTTGCGGGCTGTAATGTTGTAAACCAAGGCACAAGAAGACAGCAGATTACCCTGGGAGTCCATGACTGAACTGGTAGACATATCAGTCCAAATATCTTTGCCATCCTTGCTTTTGAATTTAAATTCGTGTTGTTCACCCATACCTTGCTTGTGCCGCTCGACATTTTCAATAGCTTGTGGTTTTTCCCCTTCGTCCATGAAATCAAAAAGCGACCTCCCGAACATTTCTAATTCACTATAGCCTAGCATTCGCGCCATTGCGTGGTTCACGTAAGTCGTGAGGCCATTTCTGTCAATTACCCAAATACCTTCTTTTGCTAATTCAACTATTTGCCTGTACTTAAATTCGCTTTCCTGCAAAGCAGTTTCAGTTAGTTTGCGCTCAGTGATATCTTTCATAAAACAGTGGTGGCCGTTAAATATTCCCTGTGCGTCGCAAGCTTTTACCATCGTTAATTGCTTGTAAAAAAACGAGCCATTTTTCCGAACGCCCCTAGCTTCAACTTCTACTTTGCCAGAAATTAGCATTTCCTGATAAGCTGAGACCATCATCTCAACATCGCCCGGATGTACGGTGAGCTGCCATTTCATGCCAAGCATTTGTTCCGGTTCGTAACCGCATTTATGAGCGTAAGCTCGGTTAACCTTCACGTAGCGTCCCTCAATGTCCAGCCGCGAAATGCCTTCCACCGCATTTTGCATGGCATTTGTGAGGTCACGCAGCTCTTTTTCTGCTTGTTTGCGATCGCTAATATCCTGACCGATACCCAAAAAACCGTTAATATTTCCGTTACTATCAAATAAGGCAGTCACCGACAGCAGTACCGGAAACCGCGAACCATCTTTGCGAATGTAAGTCCATTCATTTTCGTCAGCGAGTTTCCGGCGCGACAAGGCAACAAAGGCTTCAATTCCCGGCTCTATTTTCACTCCCAATTCTTGAGAAAGAACTTCAGCTCTTTTAGCGACCTCCAGAGGATCGTGAATTATTTCTACCGTGACTTTCCCCACCACTTCTTCTAGCGAATAACCTAAAAGTTGCTCGGCCGCCCGATTAAATGTTTTAATTGTACCGTCGGGATCGGTAGAAATAATTGTGTAGTTAGCGCTATTAAGAATTGCATTTTGCAGTTGCGTCAATTCCAACAAAGTGAAAGCAATTTTTTCGCGGTAGGCTATTTCTTTTTGCAATTTGTGGTTAGAAATTTCGATTTGAGCCGTGCGCTCAGCAACTCGATGCTCCAGAGTTTCATTGAGCCGTCGATTTTCCTCTTCTACCTGCTTGCGTTCTGTAATATCAGTAATAGTACAAACATAACTTTTAACCTCCCCATTTTCTCCAATTTGACCTACAGATTGACCGAATACCCAACTGATTTGAGTGTGATTAAGGCCTTGAAATCGGTACTCAGATTTAAACGGCAATTTCTCCTGCGCGGCGCTATACCATTCAGAAAAAACCCGCTCGCGGTCGTCTGGATGAATGCCTTGCAACCACCCTTTGCCCAAAGCTTCATCACAGGTAATTCCCGAAATTTGACACCAGCGCTCGTTGACATACAAGCAGTCTCCTCCAGCATCTGCATAAAATATTCCCACCGGTGAAGCTTCAGTTAAAGTTTGATAGCGAGCTTCCGTTTCTCGACGTTCAATTATTTCTTTTTGCAGTATTGAATCGATCATCCCTAATTGAGTTGGACTCAGGAGAGTTAATGCTTGGGGAACTAAAGGAATTAATGCAACAGCGGTGTAACCAGAAATCGCGGCGGTAATAATTTTCAGACTGCCAGAAACCCAATAAACAGGATGCCAAAGCGTCCAAACTTCCATTATATGAGTAGTGCCGCAAGAGATAATAAAGGCTGCAAGCAGCCAAAAGATGTTGCGGAAGGGCAAGTCTTTTCGCTGACCGATAAAATAATAAATTAACGAGAGGGGTATTGAATAGTAGGCCAAAGCAATTATAGAGTCTGACACTATGTGGAGCGCGACTAGCTCTCGCTGCCAAAGGTAACAGTAGCCTTGAGGAATATAATTGCCGGTGAATAACAACTGATTTAAAAAATTCCCAATCATAAACGGAATGGCAAATGGGGAAGGAGTAATTTAAGGCAATAACTTATAACTTATCTTAACTCTCTGAAATATACAGCTCTGGAGGCACGGGGGGCTAAAAACCCGGTTTCTTCATAAATGCCTCGTTGCCAAACCGAATATTGTTGTAGAAACGGGTTTTTCTTCGGTAAGTCTTAACTACCAGCCGGGAAGTCCCTCGGTATATTTAGAGGGGATTAATCTGAGCGCAGCGCGAAGTACCCCGTTGGGAATTACTCCTTGGGATGAAAGGCTCGTCGGGTGTAGGTACCCAAAGCGACAATTATTCTTTTATACCCCTTGATGCTCTGGAAATACTCTGATACTATATTAGCAAGTGGGGGTGGAACTACCTCACTATAAAAAGCATGAGAAAAAAAAGGAAAAAGAAGCCTCCGGTCTAACTGTACTCTGTTGACCGTCAGGTTTGTTCACTATAGCAATTCTCAATGATTCGCGAGCTGTAGCGAGCTCTAGGTTGGGTATAACTTATGTGTTGCACCATTCTCAATCCTTTTATGAACAGGCAAGATGCCTGTTCCACAAGAAAATTCATCTCTTGTGGAACAGGCATCTTGCCTGTTCCTGACAATGGTGCAAGATGTGAGGTATGGCGAAGTGAAACCCTAGATGCCGATTTGAGATTTTAGGATTTTAACTTTTCCTTTCTTCTTCCTTATCTTCTAAATAACTAAAGCCTTCTTCCATCCATCCGTTACATCTGTTACATCCCTTACAGAATCCGTTGCCGAACTTCCTTCTGCTATAAAAAATGGGGCGAGCCAGAAGCCCGCCCCACCCAAAATTATGCTGCTGCTATTAACCCAACAGCGCCTGAGCCTTAGCTACCACATTATCAACGGTGTAGCCAAACTTTTCTAAAGCAACGGGGCCCGGTGCAGAAGCGCCGAATCTGTCAATACTGAGGCTATCGCCTTCAGAACCCAAATAACGTCCCCAGCCGAAGCTAGAACCGGCTTCAACGGCCAACCGCTTAGTAACAGCTTTCGGCAGTACCGATTCACGGTAAGCGGCATCTTGTAAGTCGAACAATTCCCAGCAAGGCATCGAAACTACGCGCACTTTATTGCCTGCGGCGCGCAATTTTTCAGCGGCATCAACGCAGAGGTATGTTTCGCCGCCGGTGCCGATTAAAATGATGTCGGGAGTGCCACCGTCGTCGGACAAAATGTAAGCGCCTTTGGCTGTTCCTTCGATCGAGCTTCCAGCCAAGTTAGGCAAGTTTTGGCGCGACAAAGCCATTAAAGTTGGGCGAGTGCGGCTTTCAACTGCCACTTTGTAAGCGCCGGATGTTTCGTTACCATCCGCAGGGCGCATTACCAACAAATCGGGAATTACGCGCAGAGAAGCGATGGTTTCCACGGGTTGGTGAGTTGGGCCGTCTTCGCCCAAGGCTACGGAGTCGTGAGTCATTACGTAAATAACTCCAGCTTCCGAGAGTGCAGAGAGGCGAATTGCTCCCCGCATATAGTCAGCAAATACCAAGAAAGTAGCGCAGTAAGGAATTAAACCGCCGTGCAGTACCATACCGTTGGCGATCGCACCCATGGCGTGTTCCCGCACACCAAAGCGCAGGTTACGTCCTTCGTACTGACCTTTTTGGAAGTCTTTTTCACCCTTGAGCAAAGTCATGTTAGAAGATGCCAAGTCAGCGGAACCGCCGATCAGTTCAGGTAACACACCTGCCAAAGCATTCAAACATTTTCCAGAATGATTCCGAGTCGAATCGGCTTTATCTTCTGCCTTGTATGTCGGCAAAACTTTATCCCAACCTTCAGGAAGTTTGCCGGCAACGCTGCGCTCATATTCTGCCGCTTCTGCAGGATATGCTGCTTTATAAGCATCAAAAGCTTTCTGCCATTCTTGCTCAGCTTGAGCACCGCGATCGACTGCTTTGCGGAAGTGTGACAAAGCATCATCAGGAATTTCAAACGGTGCGTGTTCCCACTTCAAGAAATCGCGAGTTGCTTTCACTTCATCGGTACCCAAAGCAGCACCGTGAGAACTGTAAGAATTGCGCTTGTTAGGAGAACCGTAACCAATGATGGTGCGGACTTTAATCATGGACGGTTTGTCCGTGACTTTTTTGGCTTCTTCAATAGCTTTGTGAACTGCTTCTAGGTTAGTATCTTCGTCTAGAGCGGTATTGTCTACTGTAATAACGTGCCAATTGTAAGCTTCAAAACGCTTGCCCACATCTTCAGTAAAGGCCAAGCTGGTGTCGCCTTCAATAGAAATGTGATTGTCATCGTACAAGGCAATTAATTTGCCGAGTCCGAGGTGTCCGGCCAAAGAACAAGCTTCGCCAGAAATGCCTTCCATGTGGCAGCCGTCACCCATGATGACATAGGTGTAGTGGTCAACAATTTTATGGTCGGGCTTGTTAAACTTAGCAGCGAGGTGAGCTTCTGCCATTGCCAAACCGACGGCATTAGCAATTCCTTGTCCGAGGGGGCCGGTGGTAACTTCTACGCCTTCGGTGACGAAGTTTTCGGGGTGTCCGGGGGTTTTGGATTCCCACTGACGAAATTGCTTGATGTCGTCGAGGGTGACGCTATCGTAGCCGGCCAAGTACATGAGGGCGTACTGCAGCATACAGCCGTGGCCGGCGGAGAGGACGAAGCGATCGCGATTAAACCACTTGGGGTTTTTGGGGTTGAACCGCATGAACCGATCCCACAGCACGAAGGCCATAGGGGCAGCGCCCATCGGCAGTCCCGGGTGTCCTGATTTTGCTTTTTCTACCGCATCGATGGCCAAAAAGCGGATAGAGTTGATGCAGAGTTCTTCGAGTGATTGGGTTGCAACAGCCATAATTCTGGTTTTTATATGTTAAGAGAGAGTGTGTGTGGTCGATTCTGACAGAGGTGCGATGAGCCGAGTTCGATCGCTCGCGTTTCTGCTGTTCAGTTTCTGTGGAACTGCCGTGAGGCTGCACTACATATCATCTCACCTGTTGCGATCGACAGACAACTTAATTTTTTAATGTTTCGGTCGCTTTGTGCAGTCGATCGCAAATTGTTATCGGAGATATTTCTGGGGCGAGTGCGGGTCTGTGCGATCGAGCTACGAGAGGGTGTAACTTAATTATTTGGCAAATTGGCTCTCAAAGCTGCCCTGTTATGATAGAGTTTGGTGTTTCTGACATCTTGCAGCTTTGTCACGAACAGCCAAGATGCCTGTTCCACAAAGAGTGAATTTTCTTGTGGGGCGTTGATTTGAGCAACGCTCGATCGCACGATCGCCGGAATAGTGCCAGATGTCAGATATTTGTAATTTTAATCAGGCAATAACTAATGACTCTCAGTGAAGCCGAAGTCCGCAGTCAAAAAGTAGACGAACTGCGATCGCAAGGCATAGAACCGTATCCCAGTGAATCCTACGCGCGATCGCACACAGCCCAACAAGTTCGCGAAATATTTAGTCAGCCGGGAAAAGAACTCGAAAACGGACAAAGTGACCCCGAAGAAATTTCCCTGCGATTAGCCGGCCGCATCACTTCTAAGCGAGACAGCGGCAAAATTGGTTTCATCGATTTAAAAGACGCCACAGACAAGATTCAACTCAAAATCGAGAAAGCAATCGTCACCGGCGAAGTCGGTTTGAGCTTTGAACAAATTAAAAAATTGCTCGATATCGGCGATTTTGTCGGCGTCGAAGGTATCGGCTGCCGCACCCCCAGGGGAGAACTTTCTATTTTAGTGAGGGAATTAAAGCTTTTATCAAAAGCTACCATTCAATTTCCCGATTCTTATTACGGAATTAACGACCCCGAAGTTTGCCGCCGTCACCGCGAAATGGATTTGGCAAGCAACCAAGATGCGCTAAACCGTTTTATGCTGCGAAGCCGCATCGTTCAAAGCATCCGTTCCTATCTGTGGCAAGCCAATTTTTACGAAATAGAAACGCCCACACTGCAAGCTATTTACGGCGGTGCTGCTGCTAAGCCATTCATCACTCACCACAATGCTTTAGAGGTAGATTTGTATTTGCGAGTGGCTCCAGAATTATTCTTGAAAAGAGCAATTTGCGGCGGTTTCGAGCGAGTATTTGAACTAGGGAAAGCATTTAGAAATGAGGGGATTGACAGCACCCACAATCCAGAGTTTACCTCTTTGGAAGTTTACCAAGCTTATGCTGATGTTTTCGACATTTTAGGAGTTGTCGAAGACGTGATCTGTTTCGCAGCGGCGGCGGTATTTGGGGATGTCAAGGAGATTGAAAATCAGGGGGAAACGATTAGTTTAGAACGCAAGTTCGACTACAGCGAAAAGTATCCCGGTTTTAGCGGCAAACACTGGCAAGTGAAAACGATGGTAGAAGCTGTCAGAGACGAGTTTGGGCTGGATTTTGACAGTTTGGACTTAGAAAGTGCGAGATCCTCTGCAACCAAGCTAGAATTGCACCTGTCTAAGTTAGAACAACAGAGTTTAGGCTACGTGCTGTATGCGGTTTTTGACAAATTAGTTGTTCCCAAACTAATTCAACCTACATTCATCATCGACTACCCTGTCGAAGTCAGTCCCTTAGCAAAAGGACATCGCAGCAAGCCAGGATTTGTAGAACGTTTCGAGCTATTTATCAACGGTACAGAATACTCTAATGGATTTTCAGAATTGAACGATCCGAAGGAGCAAAGAAAGCGGTTTGAGGAACAGTTGGCGCAGAAAAATGCGGGCGATGACGAAGCGCATCCAATGGATGAAGACTTTATTCAAGCGCTATCTTTGGGAATGCCTAATTGTGCGGGCATGGGTATCGGCGTAGACAGATTGGTGATGCTTTTAACTAATACTCAAAGCATCCGAGATGCGGTGATGTTCCCGACAATGCGGCCGGTCAAAGATTGATTCGTAAAATCTGGTAGGGGCGGGTTTTACAAACAATATCTAACTCAAACAAACAGTCTCTATAAACCCGCCCCCACCCGACAAATAACCTACATCAACCTTGACTTCGATCAAATACGAAAAATGTGCATTGCGATTTACCGTTGGAGGGGGGCGGGTTTATTTATATCGTCAATTATTGGCTAATATTGTTGGTGAACCCGCCCCTACAATTATGCAGAAAATGTGCATTGCGATTTACCGTTGGAGGGGGGCGGGTTTATTTATATCGTCAATTATTGGCTAATATTGTTGGTG
>NZ_JAUBOV010000140.1:0-177 GCF_036700405.1 Microcoleus sp. T3_D1 | reverse complement strand
AACCCGCCCCTACAATTATGCAGAAAATGTGCATTGCGATTTACCGTTGGGCGGGGGCGGGTTTATTTATATCGTCAATTATTGGCTAATATTGTTGGTGAACCCGCCCCTTGTATCTTAAAGGAGTCAGTAGATCGCCACGTCATGGATTCGATCGAGCCGACTTTCAGGCGATCG
>NZ_JAUBOV010000196.1:0-1566 GCF_036700405.1 Microcoleus sp. T3_D1 | reverse complement strand
CAGGGTAATCGCATCTTAATTTCGATGTCATTGTCAAGAAGATTGGCTTGACATTTGACAGAGGGATTCAACGAAAAGCGTCAAAGAGTATGAACCCGTAAAAATAATAACTGTATGGATAGCGGTAAAAACCCGATATTCGGGGGACTAAACCAAGTTGAAAGCCTTCTATTACCTAGTTTTAATTGGGAGGACAATAAGCTTGTCTCTATTAGATTTTTATTAAATTTCTACCAGACCAGCACTGAGGATTTGGAGCAGAAAATTATTATCCATGCCCGCAGTGTAGCGCTTCATTTTTAAACTCAACTTCGACGGCTCCTGCTTGAGTAAACTAATACTCAAATGACGCAACAAGCCCAGATTTTGGGCAGCATTGCCCTGTCGAATCCGACTGGCATCCTCATTAAATGTGACATCTAACACCCAATGCAGACTATTTTCAATGCTCCAATGGGAACGAATCACCCAGCTATGTCGCTCGGCATCGGCTTCCAGACTGCTCAGATAAAATTGAATCTCCGTGGTGGTTTTATTCCATAATTGTCGCCGCCTGCGAACCATCACTACTGTAGTTAGACCCTCCCATTGGCTTTGTCGATGTAACCGTGGTAATTGTTTAACACTCACTACCCATACTTGCCGAGTTTCTACACGGTGATGCCCCGCCTCCACAGTTTCATGATAGCTGTACTCAATTCCTTCCCAAGACTTGGTACTTGCTTCCTCGAACCAAGATTCCACTTGTTGGTAAAGATTGAGCTGGTTGCCTTTAAGAGCCAACAGATAGTTCCCGTCTTGTCGCTTAATTTGACGAGCAATTTCGGTTTGGGTACCCATAGCATCAAGGGTAACTACCGCCCCCTTGAGATTAAGCAATGTCAGAAGCTGCGGTACTGCTGTAATTTCATTTGACTTATCTTTAACTTTTTGTTGTGCCAGTACCAACCCATGTTCACTACTCCACGCACTCACCGTATGCAACGCTTTGAGCTGACCTTCTCGATCATAGGAACCCCTGGACGTCTTGCCATCTATATGAATTACTTCGATCTTCAATTTCGCCGCGATCGTAGCAATCCACTCCAAAAAGCTCTCCTGTAATGCTATCGGATCAATCGATCCTATCACCCGCCCAAAGGTATCGTGGGATGGAATCCCATGAGGCAAGTCTAAAAATTGCTCTAACCAAGATTGCTTTGTTTTGCCGTAAACCTCAATGGCAACGAATCCGTCCGCCCCTGATAGCACCGCTAAAATGGCTATGGTGAGAATAGCTTCCAAACTGTGGTGTCTTGTTCTCTCCACACGAGGGTCCGGTATTTGCTGAAAATGCTTGAGTACACTCTGCTTGAGAATTTTAACCTCTCGTTGCTGCTGAGAGTTGAGAACAACTTTACCAAAGCCTTTTTTCATCTGCCTGAGCTAGGAATAGGAGCAATTGTACCATCCCCAGTTTAACTGCTTGTTCGTCGCCAACGCCATCTGTAGAACTCCTGGCCTATATAGTTTTTTTTCTGTAATTTGTCAAGTACAATTTATACCAAATTAGATGCGATTACCCTG
>NZ_JAUBOV010000139.1:0-9654 GCF_036700405.1 Microcoleus sp. T3_D1 | reverse complement strand
GATTGGTGTCAATCTCAAAGCAGCAGCTTAAATTATCATCAGTATTTATACTGATCGCATAACTGTTATGCTCCCAAGGTCATGACAGTGAGCATGGAGATGAAACTATAGCAGCCACACCTCAAAATGGAGTCGCTGTAATGGATAGAGGTTTTTCGAGTTCGGAACGCGTTCAAGCATTAATGAAACAAGAAAATCAATATTTTGTACTACGAATTAAGAATAATTCTACTATCAACATGAAGGAGGATGGAACTTATGAAGTGTGGAGTAACAAACGAAAAGTTCAAGTAAGATTAGTGACTTTTTCAGATTTAGAAACCCGAACTGAATTTAGGTTTGTCACTAATTTACCTGAATCAGGAGAATTAGCATACACCAATGAAGAAATTGGAGAAATTTATCGCAGACGATGGCAGATTGAATTGCTGTGGAAATTCTTAAAAATGCATTTAAAACTGGCTCGTATAATTACTAAAAATACTAATGGAATCAAGATCCAAATCTATGCCTGTTTGATTTGTTATTTATTGCTTCAGTTAGTTGAAGTTCCTGATAAAATTGGAAATAAACTCTTAGACAAATTACGATATTTGCAGGCTTTTATGTGTGAGAAAATCAGCTATATTCACTGGTTTAAGGAACTTGTTTTCAATTGCTGAAATCAGCATTTTATAGGATTCGTATGTCTATTTTCAGAATTCTATCAATAAGCGTTCAACACTTCTGATTGTATGCAAAAAGGGAGAGCAAGTTAGCGTGCATCTCAAAGAATTCTCATTAGTATCTCTCAAAATCCCAAGTACGGAGATATTCAAAGCAATAGAAATGGCGATTCCAGCCACTGCAATCGAACAGGCGATTACTAAAACCAAGGTTGAAGAGAAACGTCATCGCGCCCTACCAGCACAACTGGTAGTGTGTCTGGTAATCGCCATGAGTCTGTGGTCGAAAGATGCAATGCGGGATGTACTAAAAAATTTGCTTGATGGTCTTAATGAAGGGTGGATAAAAATTGGTAAATATTGCCGATTTCCATGTAAATCGGCAATTACTCAAGCCAGACAAAGATTAGCAGCAGGCGTGATGAGACAGTTGTTTCATTCATTAGTACGACCAAGGGCTACAGTTGAAACAGTAGGAGCTTTTATCAACGAACTCAGAGTCGTAGTGATAGACGGAACCTGCTTATATCTCCTCTCTGGGTGATGAAAATGCCAGAGTTTTTGGTCGTCCAGGAAGCCGTCCAGGTACAAGAGCAGCGTTTCCTTGCATCGAGATTAGTTATTTTAGTAGAGGCAGGAACACATTTAATATTTGATGCCTTAATGTGTCCATATAAAATGGGAGAAAGAGTAAGAGCGTTAAAGTTATGGAGATCAGTAACGCCGGGAATGCTGTTGATGTGGGATAGAGGCTTACATTCTTATGCGATGGTAGAAGCTACAGTCAGTAAAGGTTGTGAGTATTTGGGGCAAATTCCATCCAAAGTTAAATTCTTAAACGAAACACAATTAGATGACGGTTCATATTTGAGTTGGATTTATCCATCGGGGAAATTAAGAAAAAAAGGATTTCAGCCAATACAGGTAAGAGTAATTGAGTACACAATTGAGAATGATGACCGCCCAGAAGCACAAATTAGATATCGTTTAATTACCAGCTTGTTGGACGCGGAAAACTTTCGGGCCCAGTTACTTGCCTGTGAATATCATCAACGTTGGGAAGTTGAGAATACGATTGATGAACTGAAAGTACATTTATTAGGACGAAAAACTCATCTTCGTTCTCAAAAGCCTCTTGAGGTGGTACAAGAAATATATGGGTTACTACTAGAACCGAAGAGCTTTAAGGTCATTAATTTTTCAAGCGGCAAGCAACGCAAGCATTTCACCCTTGCTTCTTTCTTTTACTGGAACATTACGAGTTGTTCGTCGCGGGCTGCCAAAATTTCAGCGGTTACAACAACAAGAACTTCCCTTTTTTTGAGTTGGTTGACTTTGGAGATTCTCGATCAAAATATACCGGAAATAGTGAGCGACAAACAACCCAAGAGTCGTGAAAAAGCCTGTTTCCAAATTTCGGTCTAAACAAGTTAAACACAGAGGTACTGGAATCATAATGAATCCTCCTGTATTTATTGTTTTAAGCACTGCATAGCCCTTAACTGAACCGTATTGGATTAAAATCAGGAGAGTATGGGGACAAACACAAGATGGAAGCACCCACCGCTTCAATCTACGGGCTTAATTGAATCTACTTTATGCGCTGGTAAGTTATCCATCACTACTACTGCTCCCGACCACAATTCTGGCACTAAACATTTCAAGGGTAAACACCTCAAATGCTTGGCTATCCATCGAGTTGTCTAGGGTCATTAATGCCACTACTTGCGTGAGACTAAGTGCACCAATTACTGTGACTTTCTTACCTCGATAAAAAGGTTTGACCGCTTAGGCTCTCGTCCCTCGTTGGAAGCATGAGTTCGGGTTAAACAAGCGTAATACTCCCGTCTCATCTAAAAAAAATATATTTTTGGGCTCGATATACTTGACTTTTTCCCAATACTCTAACCTTAACTTCATGACTCTTTATGTGCCTGCTTGGCTACTCCTGACTGTTTTTTTTTACGATTTAATCCCAACTTCTGTAAGGCACTACACCTTGCTGTTCTGCCTACCCAATTTCCTGTCTTTTGGGCGAATAACTCACACAATTCTACCAAGGTTGCATGGGGATGTGCTGCCACTATTTCTCTTAATTGTTGTGACCCATTATTCAAATGACTGAATCTGGGTTTACCCCTGGGTAAGGGCTGTAAATTTCCCTCGATTTTTTGTTGGTTGACAAGTTTTTGAACTAAGCTTTTACTGCAGGCAAATATTTCTGCTGTTTTTCTGATCGACAGCTTCTGTTCTAAATGGGCTGCTACTATGAAAGGATCGCAAATCTACTGAGTATGCTTTCATTTGTATATTATTTTTAGTCGATTCTATTGTACCTCATAACATCCGGAAGTGCTGTATCGTGCAGTTCCGACTATTTAGCAGACGCTAAAGTTATTAAATTTTCATTCCTAAATTGAGAGAGGATGTGAAAACACTCCGATCGCAACTCGAAGTAGAACGCCCCGATCGGGAAGAAGTTGAGGGGGAACTCTCCGACCTGAGACAAAAATCAAAAAATGATGCAGCCAGGAAAAATTTTCCCGATTTTCCAGAGCCGGCAGACTTGCTCAATAAGTTAAAAGCGCGGCGTAAAAAGTCGAGGGCAGACTTGGCTGATATGGAAGCAGTCTTGGACATATTGGCAAGTCTAGGCACTTGATTGTCTCCAATTTTGTCTCCAAATTGTCTCCAAACAGCCCTGTGTTTGTCTCCAAAAACTCTGTGTTTGTCTCCAAAACATCCTGTGCAACCACAGAGAACAAGCCCTAGAAACGCCAAAACCCTTGATTCCTCAAGGGTTTTAAATACTGTTCGCGCAAGCGGACGGTGGGACTCGAACCCACGACGTTCAGCATGGGAAGCTGACATTCTACCACTGAATTACGCCCGCGCTTAGGGTTTTTTACCTGTTTTCACCTGCTTTCACCTGGGAGGCCGATCGCTAAAAAACCACTAGAAAAACATTGTACAACTATTTTCGGATTTTGAGTAGACCTCTTGCAAAAATCCTTTTCATCAATTGATGGGACGGGCTCTGGGGCCCATCCCACAAGATTTATTTTTTCTTGTGGGATGGGCCCCAGAGCCCGTCCTAATTATTTTTGCAAGAGGTCTAGTATAGCATTTTGACAATCAATTTTGGGCGATCGCCGATCGCCCCTCCACCGCACAAAAAAAGTCCTGCACCAAAGGCAGGACTTAATCTAACTTAAATTTCTTAGTCTCTTAGAGAGGGACTTCGTTTGACAAAAAGCGGTTTCAACCGCCGATCGATCGAGGGGAATCGAACTTTGCCGTTAGACGAAGCGCAAAGAGTTGCTGTCAATAGCCAGGAAAGAAACTGATTGGACGATCGCAATCAATTCATCCGAGCCCGAAGTCTTCTTAAAGATAGCGGTTCCAGCAGGCAATCCTTCGGGTGAAGCACCTAACACGTAAGTGCTAGGAGCACCTTGAAGTTGGAGGATATCTTTGATCGGGTTAAAACCGACAATCAAAGCGTAGTCGCCTGCGCCAGTGCCGGTATCGTTGCCATCGTTGTAATAGAACTTGGTAGCATCTCCCAGCAAGAAAGTATCATTGCCTTCTGCACCAATCAGCGTATCGATTTCGCCTAGCCCTGGGTTAGCAGCAGTGTAGTCAACACCAACGAAGATGTCGTTACCTTTTGTGCTGTAGAGGAAATCGTTGCCGCTACCGCCAAACAACACATCATTATTTTCACCGCCGTACAGAGTATCGCTACCCTCGTCGCCGAGTAAAGTATTGTTGCCGAGTTCGCCTGCGAGGACATCGTTACCAGCGCCGCCAAATATCAAATCGTCAGCTTTGCCACCTAATGCGGTATCTGCACCGTCGCCGCCGACAAGGGTGTCGTTGCCGAGGTTGCCAAACAAGAGGTCGTTGCCAGCATCGCCGAATACACCGTCATCACCTTTGCCGCCAAATAGGATGTCGTCGCCGCCATTGCCTCCCACGGTGTCGTTGCCCTGGTTGCCATACAAGATATTGTTAGCTTCGCTGCCAACGATCGCGTCGTTGCCGCTGGTGCCGAGAATCTGTGGCAATTCGCTTGGTGCGGGCGCGCTTGTGACTGTGAGTGCGATCGGAAGTGCGATCGTCACAGGCGATGCGGGAGTGAAAACGGGTGTAGGTGTTGTAGCCGGTGTGGGCGTCGTAACCGGTGTTGGCGCTGTGGGTGGCAGCGGTGGGAGTGCAACCGGTGTTGGCGCGGTGGGTGTCGGCGCGGTGGGTGTCGGCGCCGTGGGTGTCGGCGCGGTGGGTGTTGGCGCGGTGGGTGTTGGCGCCGTGGGTGTCGGCGCCGTGGGTGTTGGCGCTGTGGGTGTTGGCGCCGTGGGTGTTGGCGCTGTGGGTGACTCTGGTAAATTAGCACCCAGAATGTCGCTACCAGAGAGGTTGTTGATGGTTTCGATTAAGCCAGCACCCGCGACAGTAGGCGATGCACCGAAAAAGTCTAAAATCACCAAGTCATCAGCAGGGTTGGCGATTCCGTCTTGGTTGATATCAACTACCAGACTGGTACCTTGCCGCCCTAAGCCTAGAGTTCCCGCCGCCAAGGACAGGGAAAGGTTTGTGCTGGTAATGCCGAAATTTATGCTCAGCTCCTCTATACCCTCGGTATCCTGAATCTGAATAGCTTTTGATGGTGAGAAGATTCCGTAGATATCTTTACCTGCACCGCCTCGCAGCACGTTGCCGGAATTCCTATACTGGGTAGTAAGAGTATCGTCACCCGTACCGCCTTCTAAGGTTTGATTGTTGCCGTCTCCCCTGATGTAGTCATTGCCGTCTCCCCCGATGAGAAGACCGTTGAGGGTGCTAAGGGAGAGCCTGTCATTTCCCGCACCGCCATCCAAAGTTGTAGAATCGCCGCCGCCTCGCAGCGTGTCATCTCCATCGCCACCAGCCAGACTATCGCTGCCACTGACACCGAAAAGGTTATCCCCCAAAACGTCATTGCCTGCACCGCCATCCAGCGTGTCATTGCCGTCGCCGCCAAGGAGGGAGTCATTTCCTACACCCCCACTGACACTGTTGTTTCCTGCACCCCCAAGCAAAGTGTCGCCACCATCTAAGCCAGCGAGGGTGTCATTGCCTTCTAAGCCTGAGAGGTTGTCATCACCGGCAGTGCCTATGAGGTTATCATCGCCGGGAGTACCTGTGGTTACATTGAGTCCTGGTGCCGCCGTAGCCTCCGTGAGATTAGCAGCTAGGATTGCTGTACCCGAGAGGTTGTTGATGGTTTCGATGAAGCCAGCACCCGCGACAGTCGGCGATGCACCGAAAAAGTCTAAAACTACAACGTCATCGGCTGGCTTTGCTACCCCGTCTGCGTTAATGTCAATCAGCAGGCTCGTACCTTGTCGGGCAAATCCCACCTTTCCAGGCGACAAAGATAGAGAAACGTCTGTGCCCGGGATCTGGAAATTCGCAACAAAGAGCTGATCTGTGCCACCGGTATCCTGAATCTGACTGGGTTTCCCCGCAGGGGCAGAATAGCGATCGTTGCCGATTCCCCCTCGCAGCACATTGCCGGCATTCGCATACTGGGCATTGATCGTATCATCGCCAGCACCGCCATCTAAGGTGCTATTTGGGGAGCTATAAAAACCGCCATAAAGCAAGTCATTGCCATCACCACCAAAGAGGCTATCATTGCCGCTAACGCCTGGTGCGAGAGTATCATCGCCAGCACCGCCATCTAAGGTGTTATTGGAGCCAGAACCACTCAGAGAGTCATTGCCGTCTGCCCCAAAAAGGCTGTCGTTGCCTAACCCGCCCTTGAGAGTGTCATCTAAGGATGTACCCAGAAATATTGCCATGTTTTTTCCTGCTTACTGTAAACAGGCGATCGCTAATTTTACTTAGCTACTACGCCCTAATTATCTATCAGTGCTTTTTCCCCAAAATTATGCGAATTTTCCAAAAAAGTTTTTTTAGGCAAAATTTGTTTTATTTGGGACAAAAGATGCTATATAATACCATCTTGTTCCAAAAAACACAATATTTTTGTCACCGTATATCCGTAAGTATATATCACTTGAATAGACTAATTAACCACAAGTAAGTTTTTTTAATCCTAAAGAAAGTAATAAATGTTATTAAATAGCGGAACCAATTCTCCCGTGCTCATTATTACAGGAATGCACCGATCGGGAACTTCTCTCACTGCTGCCTTCCTACAGAAAATAGGTCTTGACTTGGGAAACAATCTCCTGAAAGGCAACTATTGGAATCCCCCAGGTTACTTTGAAGATAGTGATTTTGTAGAATTTCAGCGAACAATTCTGCAAACTTGCTCTCGGTGCGACGAAACAGGTTTTCCCGATTGGGGGTGGACGGAAAGCGAACAGCTAGACGCCCAAAAACTTAACATTAATATAGAGCCTGCGAAGCAATTAGTCAAATCTCGATCCAACCACTCAGAACTTTGGGGTTGGAAAGATCCGCGCACCAGTTTAATGTTAGATTTCTGGAATCAAATCATCCCGAATGCTGGCTATCTATTTGTCTACCGCTATCCTTGGGATGTCACTGATTCAATCTTGCGGTTGAACATCCCATTTTTCTCACAAAACCCCGAATATTGCTTAAAGATATGGAAATTTTATAATGGCCACATCTTAGAATTCTATAAAAGGCATTACAATCAATGCCTACTCGTAAATTTGAATACCTTGCTAACATCTCCCGGCAAAGTGTTAGAATTATTAAAATTCAAGCTCAATCTGCCTCTGAAATCTCCCTACAACCAAGAACCAGATATCAAAAATACTTTGATGTCAGTTTATAACCCTCAAATGCTGAGCAGCTTGCACCTCAACCATCCCCTAATTCAAGTTCTCAATCTCACATCTGGCGGATGTTTGGAAATCCTAAATCAGCTAGATTTAGTAGCCGACTTGCCGAGTCCATTTTCCAGCTTATCCTTGCCGCGAAATGGCGGAACCCTAGAGCGTTTATCCCTCCGACTGCATCAGGAAACTATCAAAGTTCAGCTTAACCCAGAGTCGCCTCAATTTCTCAGTTGGCTGTCCGGTTGTATCGATCGCTATCATAGCACATCCCATGAATCTCCCTTAACAGATTTACGTCAAGCGCGCCATAAACTAGCAGCATTTTGGCTGTCTGCACCACCAGATAAACTGCAAAGCAGCTATTCTGGCTATGCGGGAAAAGCCCAGAAAATGCTACTAGCCAGCGGCATGAGAGACGAACCTCTGACTGATGTCGAACAGCGGGAAGTTGAGAAGTTATCTCAATATGTTGCTAAAGGATTTGAATCCCCAGAAGCTATCCAATATTTGCTAGCAGCGATGCTGTATAGGCGGGCAGATCAGTTGCCGTTGCAGTATGGCAGAACTGCTGTCCCACAGTGGTTTTTTAACGATTTGCTGGAGTTTATGCTGTACTTCCCCAGTTATTTTCAAGAAGTGGGAGAAGTCGAGAACTATTGTAGCTATATGCAGCAATTAGTAGATTTAGTTCACAGTCGCGTTTTCAGCAATCCTGACTCCAAAATTTGGCAAAATGTTGCTTTAATCTTTGCAGATACCGTTAACTTTGTCCCTCTCTATTTTAGCACAAATAACTTAAAAGATGTCTATACCAAGCGCTCGGATATTCTAGAATTTATCCTAAAAACTAGGGGACATCAGATTGACTTCAGCTTTGACAAACGCCCCGCTAACAGAGGCAAAATTCGCCTCGGCATTCTCAAAGCAAGTTTCGCGCCAATTTCAGAAACTTTTACCACTATCCCGGCTTTCGAGCATTTAGACAGAGAGAAATTTGAGATTATTTTATATGTCCTCAACGCGAGCGATCGCCCTTTGGATGTATACTGTCAAAGTCGGGCAGACAAACTGGTGAAGTTACCGCAGGAACTGCACAGTCAAGTCGAGATAATTCGCGCCGATGACCTGGATATTTTGTTTGTAGGGTCGATCGTCACCAATGCCGCTCAAAACATCATATTACTAGCTTTGCACCGCCTAGCGCGGTTACAGACCACCTATTTTGCATCTCCCGTCACTACAGGCATCCGCAATATCGATTACTACATTTCCGGCACTTTGACGGAACCTTTGCAAGAAGCGCAAGCACAATATCGCGAACGGTTAGTAATGTTAGATGGGACAGGATTTTGCTTTAATTATAGCATCCAAAAAGCAGAAGCAAGTATTAAATTTGAGAGAAAAAGCTTGAGAATTTCCGAGACAGCAGTTGTATTTATCTCCGGCGCTAATACATTCAAGATTATTCCAGAACTCAGGGAAACTTGGGCAAAGATTATCGCAGCCGTGCCTAATTCAGTCCTGGTTTTATATCCCTTCGGCAATACCTGGTCTGGTGATTACGTCAAACAGCCGTTTATCAATAAAATGTCTGCTATATTTGATAAATACAGTATCGATCGCACTCGTTTAATTTTATTAAATACCCTGGCGAATCGCGAAGATGTGAAAGCAGTGTTAAAACTCGCTGATGTCTATCTCGACTCCTATCCCTACGCGGGTGCAAATTCGACGGTTGATCCGTTAGAAGTTGGATTGCCCACTGTGGTGAGAGAGGGCAATAATTTGCGTTCCCGACAAGGGGCGGCCATCCTGCGAGATATCCAGTTGTTTGATTTAATTGCTGACAGCGAAGAGTCTTATATTAACTTGAGTGTCGCACTCGGAATTAATGCCCAATTGCGAAAGCAAAAGCGCGATGAAATCCAATACAAAATGCAGCAGCAACCGAGGTTTCTGGATAGTCGCGCTTATTCGGCAGCTTTGGGTTCGGTATTTGAAAAAATGCTAATAGTGAATCGGCTTTAGAACTTAGCCCTTTTTTGAAAAAAACAAAGGAAGCATCTCAGTTTTGCATTTACAGTGCGAGCGTCCCCGCTCGCGTATTGTTCAATACGCGAGCGGGGACGCTCGCACTACAATAAAAAAAATGCTTTTTACAAAACTGA
>NZ_JAUBOV010000138.1:0-9692 GCF_036700405.1 Microcoleus sp. T3_D1 | reverse complement strand
AGCGGGGACGCTCGCACTACAATAAAAAAAATGCTTTTTACAAAAGTGAGATGCTCCCCGTTCATCTGCGTTCATCTGCGGTTTAAAATTAAATAACCTCAGACAAAAAGCAGACAAACCCCGCCCAATTCATCTGCCAAACTCTGCGGTTTAAAACTGCCAAATAATCAACGCCAGCAACACAGCAACCCCCGCCACAATAGTCAACACATAAAACTGCGACTGACCGGTGCCGCTGTACTTCAACCCTTCGCCGCTGAAAATTGTGGCAAAACCGAACAAATTCACCGCCCCATCCACCACATACCTATCAGTCCAAGCGCTGATTTTAGAAATAGAAGCCACAGCCCAAACCACAGTCAGGCGGTAAACTCGATCGATATAAAAATCGTAAGCAAACAAATCCTGCAACGCCGGTACCGGCAGCCGTACCGGTCGAGGTAAAACCCCGTACCAATAAATCGCTACCCCAACCGCCACGCCAATCAACCCAGATAACATTAACAGCGGAAGATGCAGAGTCTTCAACAGCAAATTTAAAGTATCAAAATCCCCGGTTTCCGCCCAAGGGCCAATCCAACTAATTAACAGTTGCCACCGCTGCAACATCCAAGGCACCAACAGCCCAATCACTGTCAAAATTACCATCGGCAAAGCCATCTGCCAACCAACTTCAGGAGCTCTGCGAGTTTTCGGCTGCGGTTTTCCAGCGAACACTAAACCGAATATGCGAGTTAAATTTAGCGCTGTCAAACCGTTAACTAAAAGCAGCACTATTACCAGCCACAAAGGCAAAGTCCAAAAACCGTTGAGCCAGCGCCGCATCGCCCAAAAGTTGCCCAGAGGTAACAGCGCTACCATCCCCGCAGCGCCTACTAAATAAGCCGTAGTGGTGGCAGGCATCTTCGACCACAACCCACCCATTTCTGTTAAATCTTGAGTGTTAGTTGTGGTAATAATTGACCCTACGCTCATGAATAATAGGCCTTTGGCGATCGAGTGCGCGAACAGCAACAGCAAAGCAATGTCAACTTGATTTAGCCCCACGGCGATAAACACCAAACCCAAAGATGCGCTGGTAGAATGCGATAGTGCTCTTTTGATGTCGATTTGGGCGATCGCCACCAAGGAAGCGCCAACAGCCGTCACCGCACCCAAAACCACCAGCACCGCATCGGCGATCGGCGAAAGCGCTAAAACAGGCTGAAGTTTAATCAAAACATAAGCCCCAGCGCCCACAACTACCGTATTCCGCATAATCGAAGCCGGGTTGGGCCCTTCCATCGCCTCGTCGAGCCACAAATGGAAGGGAAATTGAGCGCACTTGGCCGTAGGTGCGGAGATTAAAGCCAAACCTAAAAGAGTCGCCACTACAGGAGACAAAGTTGCACTTTCAGCCCATATTTCCAAATCGGAAAAATTCAAACTTCCCGCTAAAGTTGAAAGCGTCACTACTCCCATCAGCAGCGGCACGTCTCCTACACGCTTGGTTAAAAACGCATCTCTAGCGGCTGTTACTACCAGCGGTTGAGCGTACCAAAACCCGACTAGCAAGTAAGTTGAAAGCGTCAGCATTTCCAACAAAGCGTAAGTTAGAAGCAGCGAGTCGCTAATGGCAATGCCGCTAATTGCCGCTTCAAAAAAACCCATCAGCCCAAAAAATCGAGCTAGCGCCCAGTCTTTTTCCATGTAGCCTAGAGCGTAAATTTGTGCTAGCAAACTCAGAACACTAACTAACTCCATTGCTCCGACGCTGACGGTGGAGATTTCTATTGCAAAAGACAAATCTAAATCGGCTGCTTGCACCCAGTGCACGAGCAACTGTTGGGGCGGTTGATCCCAAGTCGCTGTAAAAATAACTGATCCGTGTATGAAAGCTAACACCGTCATCAGCAAATTGAAGTATGCTGCAGGTCTCGGGCCTGTTCTGCGAACGGTGCCGGTAGACCACGGCAAAGTTAAAATTGCGCCTATTAAGCCATATAAAGGTACCCACCAACAGGCTTGGAGGAGAAATTGAGTCATTTAATTTATGCCTTAAACTTCAAATTACTGGCTGCCTTTATACAAAAACAGTCGCGGGCGATCGCGCGATACCCTAAAACTTTCACTAAACCCGATCGTATAGTTGTGGCAAAATAATTTGCACTCCAGATTAACTATACATTAAAGCATCAAAACTGAGAATTCTCTCAAGATAAAATTACCTCCTGAGCAGGCGAGGCACTCAAAGAAACAAATGCCTGCCGATGGGCAAAGACTGCCTTTTTTGCCGATTTCCCTGCGATCCCATTTGGAAATCCCCAACTTTCCCGGCAGTGACTCAGCTCCGGCTTCACATACCGAACTCTACTTTATGAGTATTATTACTTACTTTAATCCCCCACGCCGTCGGCATCTACCCCTCTCTTTATTAAGATTATTAAATAAATATTAAATTAGTTTAAGTAACATAAAAAATTTTAATTTTTGTTATTAAACATTATGATGTTAGTTTATATTGTCAAGGTGGACAGCTTCCCCTATTCTTATAGGATAGGAAGCTTTACACTGCCTTACTAATAAATGTGGGCCTCCCCGTCCAAATTTTTAGATTTCTCAAAGATTTGTAACGGTAATTTCGCTCATCCTCAAAGGAGATTCAAAAATGTCAATTGCCGTGGGAATGATTGAGACAAAAGGTTTTCCCGCTGTTGTGGAAGCTGCCGATGCTATGGTCAAAGCTGCCCGCGTTACCCTCGTGGGCTATGAAAAAATTGGCAGCGCCCGCGTCACCGTAATTGTGCGCGGCAACGTGTCGGAAGTCCAAGCCTCAGTCGCCGCAGGAGTGGAATCCGTCAAGCGGGTGAACGGCGGAGAAGTCGTCTCTACCCACATCATCGCTCGCCCCCACGAAAACCTAGAATACGTTCTGCCGATTCGATATACAGAAGCAGTAGAACAGTTCCGAGGCTACTAAGTTCTTAGCGCACAAAAAATTCGTTAAAGGAAAATTTGTGCGATCGTCAAAAATTAACTGTTTAGTTCCCCAAATATTCAATCAGGAGTAAAACCAATGGCAATTGCAGTTGGCATGATCGAAACCCTAGGCTTCCCCGCAGTGGTAGAAGCCGCTGACGCGATGGTCAAAGCAGCCCGCGTCACCTTGGTAGGCTACGAAAAAATCGGTAGCGCTCGGGTTACGGTCATTGTAAGAGGAGATGTCTCGGAAGTGCAAGCTTCTGTCGCCGCCGGAGTAGAGTCAGTGAAGCGCGTTAACGGCGGACAAGTGATGTCCACCCACATTATCGCCCGCCCTCACGAAAACTTGGAGTACGTGTTGCCGATTCGCTACACAGAAGCTGTAGAACAGTTCCGTGAAGGCGTGAGCGGCATTCGCCCCCTCAACAGATCGTAAGATAGGCTCACGGCTGTTAGGGGCGTTTGGTAATTAAAAATTAAAAATCGCGAGGTTTTTGATTTAGCATTTTTAATTTTTAATTGAGGTGGGTATGGGATATTGGTTATTAGTCATGAGTCATGAGTCATGAGTCATGAGTCATGAGTGATTAGTCATTAGTCATTAGTCATTAGTGACTCGACGCATCACTCTAAAATGCGGACAGCGGACTGAGTAAAGCTAATTAAAAAAAAGACAAGTGACCAGGTAAAAATGACAATTACCAATTACCTATTACCTATTACCTAAAATGCAAATGGCCAAAGTTCTCGGCACAGTTGTCAGTACCCAAAAAGAGCCGACACTGAGAGGATCGAAATTTCTACTGCTGCAATTCATCGATGAGGAAGGTTCCCCAGTTGCCGGATATGAGGTAGCCGCTGACTGTGTGGGCGCTGGTATCGATGAATGGGTCTTAGTAACCCGAGGCAGCGCAGCCCGGATCGCGCCCGGAAGTGAAAACCGTCCGATCGATGCTCTAGTAGTAGGCATTATAGATACTGTCAATGTAGAAAACCGCCTCATTTACAGTAAAAAAGACGACCCGTACGGCTAGTTGCAACCGTTAGCAGTTAGCAGTTAGTGGAAAAATAACTAACAACTAACAACTAACAACTAACAACTAACAACTAACAACTAACAAAATTTTTTTCAGCTTAGGAGAACTTAATTTATGGCAGTCCGCAACGTTGCGGCTCCCCCGACGCCTTGGTCGAAAAACTTGGCTGAGCCCAAAATTCACGATACCGCCTTCGTACATTCCTTTTCTAACATTATTGGGGATGTGCATATCGGTTCTAATGTGATGATTGCCCCCGGGACATCTATCCGCGCCGATGAAGGCACTCCTTTTTATATCGGACAAGGAAGCAACATTCAAGACGGAGTAGTGATTCACGGCCTAGAACAAGGCCGAGTCACAGGAGACGACGACAAATCCTATTCTGTGTGGGTGGGGAAAAATACTTCCCTCACTCACATGAGTTTAATTCACGGCCCTGCCTACGTGGGCGAGAACTGCTTTATCGGCTTTCGCTCTACGGTGTTCAATGCCAGAGTGGGCAACGGCTGCATTGTCATGATGCACGTACTAATTAAAGATGTGGAGATTCCCCCCGGTAAGTACGTACCTTCGGGAGCCATCATCACTAATCAGAAGCAAGCCGATCGCTTGCCTGACGTTCAAGATTCTGACATTCAATTTGCGACCCATGTCATCGGCATCAATGACGCTCTGAGAACGGGTTATCGCTGCGCTGAGAACATCGCCTGTCTAGCACCAATTCGCAACGAGCAAACTAAAAACCCAAATATGACTCAAACCAAATATTCTACCCATGCCGGCACCCAATTGAGTTCAACTCTTGCCGATAGCATCCGCAATTTACTAGCTCAAGGATACAGCGTGGGAGCCGAACACGCCGACGCACGCCGCTTCCGTACCGGTTCTTGGCGTACTTGCGGCCCGATTTCCTCAACCCGTGACTCAGAAGTGATCGCGGCTTTGTCAGCTTGCATGGCCGAGCACCAAGGAGAATACGTCCGCTTGATTGGGATTGACACCAAAGCCAAGCGCCGCGTACTCGAAGAAATCGTCCAAAGACCGGGAGACAATGGCTCTAACGGTTCTAACGGTGCGAAAACTCACCAATCTAACGGTAAAGTTGCACAAGCTTCCCACCACAATAGCGGTTCCGTGTCAAGCGGCAAATTGAGTGCCGAAACAGTGGCTCAGGTTCGCAGCTTGCTAGCTCAAGGCTACAAAGTGGGTACCGAACACGCCGACGCGCGCCGCTTCCGCACCAGTTCTTGGCAAAGCGGGGCTTCGCTGCAAGTCAGAAACGAATCTGAGGCGATCGCCGCTTTGGAAGCTGTGATGAACGAGTACCCGGGCGAGTACGTGCGCTTGATCGGGATTGACCCGAAAGCTAAGCGACGCATAGTTGAAGAAATTATTCAGCGTCCCGACGGCCCAGTTGCTCAATCGGCTAAGCCGGCAGCAACATCTAACTCGGCAGCAACATCGGGATACAAAGCAGCTTCGACTGGTTCGGCCAGCAGCGGAAGTTTGACCGGCAAGACGATCGACCAAATCCGCAACCTGCTTTCCCAAGGCTACAAAATTGGCACGGAACACGCCGACGCGCGCCGTTTCCGCACCGGTTCTTGGAGCAGTTGCGCCCCGATCGCATCCAACCGCGAAGCCGAAGTGATTTCTGCCCTCGAAAGCTGTCTCAAAGAACACAGCGGCGAGTACGTCCGCTTGCTGGGCATCGACTCCAAGGCGAAGCGCCGGGTACTCGAAGAAATTATCCAACGACCTTAATTTGCTAGGTAATTAGCTTGTTTCTCCCGTTAAGCCCTCGCGTTGGGGCCAACGGGAGAAACCCCAGCGGATTTAAGTTGGATTTGAGATAGTTAAAAAGCTGGATTGACAAATGTTGGTCAGAATCTAGAATCTTCGGAAAGTTTCTATAAAACGTTAAAGCATCAAGCTTCTCAGTATTAGTAAATTATCGTTTCTTAGATTGACATGGTTAAATTTATCAGTCGAGAAAACCCATAATTTAAAGTCGTTTTATCGAAAAAAATAGCTCCTTTCATGGTGAAGTCGAATGTATTTATCGCCACTGCAATTAAGTAGCAACTCTCAGATTTTGATGAGTGGCGATGTAGTTGTGAATGAGGGTGCGGCGATCGCCCCTGGAGCAATCCTGCAAGCAGAGCCCGGAAGCCGGATCTCGATCGCCGCCGGTGCCTGTATCGGTATGGGAGTTATCCTTCACGCCCGTGAAGGTACTCTGGAAATCGCGGCGGGCGTTATTCTGGGTGCAGGGGTGCTGGTGGTAGGTGCGGGAACGATCGGGGAAAATGCCTGTATTGGCGCCGCAACGACCCTAATCAATCCTTGTATCGACAAAATGCAAATTATGCCCGCAGGTTCTCTAATGGGAGATACCAGCCGCCAAGTCGCCGCAGAACCAACAGCAGCAGCGCCAACAGCAGCGCCAACAGCAGCGCCAACACCACCAGAACCCCCCGAAGCCACTACGCCACCAGTCGATCGACCGATCGAGCCGCCACAACCCGCCCAAACACCGCCTCAAACTGCGCCGGAGACGGCCCCAGACCCGCCGGAATCCACCGTCGCAGAGCCACCCCAACCAGGGGAAACCCCAACTATTCTGTACGGCCAAGCTCACATCAATCGGCTGTTGGGGACGCTGTTTCCGCACCGGCAAGCTTTTAATCGATCGGAGGAAAACGGCCAAACTCTATCGGGCGGTACCGGGTAGCCTTGATACTCCCGATCCCTAAAGGGACGGGGATTCTTGAAGAGTTCGTATTTGAACTTTCAAAGGCTTGCATCAAACCGCCTCTACCCACTCAGCTTAGACAAATCCCAACTTTGCGTATACTTTTAGCTTTTGTGCTTTCGGAGTCCACCACTAATGCCAGATAGGTACGCTCAACAACCTGCCTTTTGTTTGCCCTTTAACTATTCCGAATCAAGTCGGATTAGTCCGTTGCCGGGATTTCACCGCACGCTTGTTGTTTCAACACGCAGATGGTTATTCTTACTTGCTGCTTCTTTTATACCACATATTCAATTTCAATGCGGTTAAAACCGCTACCGACTTATCCCCGTGGCTGAAGCCAGGGGCTTGCGTCTCATTTTTCGGTCATTTCGGCAAAAGACAGCTATGCTAAAGGCAGAAAGATCAAATATCAATAGGTAATCTCATATTATTGGTAGCTCAGCAATTTGTCAGGCCTTGCAGCAGCAATCAGTGTCTTGTAGCTCGTGCAGTCTGTCTTCTCATCTGAGAAACTATAAACTATCAACAAATTTTTATTTTGGGAAGTTTCTAAGGGTAATAGAAGATGGACGGACAAACAGATCGTAACAGTCACGAAGAGCGATCGCAGCGCCAGGAATACTTCAAAGACACTGCTTTGGGTTTGGTATCCACCAAGAGTTTTCCGGCAATTGTGGGGACTGCTGACATGATGCTCAAGTCGGCAGGAGTGATTTTAGTAGGATACGAAAAAATTGGTTCCGGTCACTGTACCGCGATCGTCCGGGGCAGAATTTCGGATGTGCGTTTGGCTGTGGAAGCGGGAGCTCAAACTGCCGAACAGTTCGGGCAGTTTGTTTCTAAGTTGGTGATTGCTAGACCTTTGGCTAATTTGGAAGTGGTTTTGCCGATCGGCTTTCGGCTGACTGAACTTTCGGAAAAAGGCAGTTATTCTCGGCTTAGCAATCAGGCGATCGGTTTGCTTGAAACGCGGGGATTTCCGGCAATGGTGGGCGCTTGCGACGCTATGCTCAAATCCGCAGACGTACACTTGGCAGCTTACGAGAAAATTGGCGCCGGTTTGTGCACGGCAATTATTCGCGGTGCAGTTGCAGATGTAGCAGTAGCCGTAGAGGCCGGGATGTACGAAGCTGAGAGAATTGGCGAGTTGAACGCGGTGATGGTAATTCCGAGGCCTTTGGAAGATTTGGAACAAACTTTACCGCTGGCGAGTTGCTGGATCGAGCAGCGTAAACCTGTGATGATGCCCGTCTCGGTTAAGGAAAAGGAACAAGAATTGATCGAACTTCCAGATTTGGAGAAATTGAGAGTTTATGTGGAAGAGGAAATCAATCGGTAATTGGTAATTAGGCAACAAAAGTTTGTAGAGACGTACTGCCGCAAATACTGAGACGAAGTTTGTCAAAAAAATATAGAGTTTACTCGGTAGGACTGCTGGCAACAATTTATACTGAGTAGCGGTCTCAAACTTAATTGGGCGATCGAGCCGATCGCCGCCGCATCAAGAGACACAGAGCACCAAGTAAAACTCGACTTTTGAGATTAAGTCGATCGGGTAAACAATCGAACTGACTAATAAGTAAATCCAGCCGAGGTGCAGAGCCTTTCAACAGGATTTAACTACTGTTAAAATAAACCCAAAATCCTGTTTAGGGTAGATTTCCGGGAATCATTCAAGAGTTACTCTGACCCCAGGTGGATGCTCTTTCAACAGATTAACGGCCCTCTAACTAAAAACTGACTGCACAGGAATCAACCCCCAGAAGCAAGCAATCCTGAAAGTTGACCTATGAACCTCAAACAATTTTACAAGCGCGGTTTGCACAGCGCCAAGAAAGGAAACTATGAAGCGGCACTTGAGGACTTCGATCAGATACTGCAAGTCAATCCCGCCGATGCCAAAGCCTATAACAATCGCGGCTTGGTTTACTATTACATGAAAGACTACCAAAAAGCGATCGCAGACCTCAGCCAAGCCTTAGATATCAATCCTAATTTCTTCGAGGCTTACTTGAACCGAGGCAATGCTTGGCGTCATCTCGGAGAACACGAAAAAGCCATTGACGATCTGAACTGTGCTTTAGCAAATAAGCCTAACAGCCACGCTATCTACAACAACCGGGGACTTGTACTTGCTAATTTAGGAAACTACGAAGAAGCAATAGAAGACTACAATCGAGCTCTATCTATCAATTCCAACAATTATAAAACCTATTACAACCGGGGGCGCGCTTACTACCTTTTGGGAGAAAAAGAGGCAGCAACGGAAAACTTTAACGAAACGCTGCGGTTGAATCCTAAATATATCAAAGCATACATAAATCGAGGTCTCTGTTACCACCAACTAGGAGACAATACGCAGGCGATGGCCGATTACAACATTGCACTCGGCATCGATCCACAAAATATTTATGCCTATTATAACAGAGGTTGCGTTCGCTATAAATTAAAACAAATGCAGCTTGCAATTGAAGACTTTGACCAAGCAGTAAAACTCGATCCGAACTATGTTAAAGCTTATCTCAACCGGGGTTTAGCGCTGTATAAACTTGGAGATGTTGCGGCAGCAAATAAGGATTTTTACCACGTAATGTGCATTAATGCTGAAGCTTATGTATACTACCAAGCCCAGCGGTGCACGCCGGATATTAATTCGTACTTCAAAGAAGCGCCGCAGGTGGAACTTAATAATGCTGTAGAATACTACAACACAACATTAAATACGATGTCAACTTCCTTAAGTTCCGCAGCATTAAATGCGGTTTGGAATCAAGAAGATTTGGAGAACAGAGACTCGATTATCTGTGAAGGTGAATTTCTCAATGATTAATTTAGTCAGTAGTCATTAGTCCTTAGTCACTGTCGTTTAGACTAAATAAAGATGAGAACGGTGGCAAAAGAAGAACTAGAGCCACCGCGCCGGGAGAGAATAA
>NZ_JAUBOV010000195.1:0-1598 GCF_036700405.1 Microcoleus sp. T3_D1 | reverse complement strand
TATTGGGATGAGCAGCATTCTTTAATAGTAGATCGTGATGTTAATGCCGCGATTAACTTGAAGAGGTTGGGGTTGGAGGTAGGGTCGAGAGAAGATGTTACCATCTTCTCCCTCCCATTCGGAACCGTGCTTGCCACTTTCATGGCACACGGCTACTCGGGTGTACTCTTGTCATTTGAGGGCTTCCTCTTTTTCTGACTTGTTTGAGGTTTCTTTCCTGAAGATACGAGTTCCAGGTTATGTTTCCTGATTAATTCCAAGTCGGTTTTAGTTTTAACATCGTGGCAATGCCGATGCAATAGTTGAAGATTTTTGTATTCATCCTTACCTCCAATGGCTCTGGGGACGATGTGGTCAACTTCCATTACATCTTCATTTCTGAAAATAAATTCGCAATGAGAACATTTACCCTTCTGCTTTTTCAATAGCAGTGCCAATCGACTTGACAATTCAGGGTTTTTCCCCATTCTTGAACTCCAATAAACTAGGTCGCCATCGTAAGGACTTTTATCCCCTTTAACTTTCACATAGTCGGTGCTGCTACACTCGAATTCACTATGCTTTAGTAACCTTATAGGGTTCGCTCCCTCTTCTCTGGTTGAGAATACCCAGTTTTTACCGCCAATGGAGTGCCAATACAGTCGATGTCCTGCATTGATGTTTACACAACGGCGTTTTGCCCAAGGTCGAAGTTTCAGGTATGTGAGGTTGTCTTGTTTAGAGAGTTCTCCAACGTTTTTAGCGTCAGAGTTTGTATAAAAAGAAGTCCATCCCCTTATTACAGGGTTTAAGTCTCTAATTAACGCCGACTGTGGCGATGACCTATGTTTTTTGATGATTCTTCCGATTTCCTCTTGGTGAGCCTTACTTGACTTCTTATTTGGGGTGATGAGTGTGTTAAAACCTAATATCTCACCGTGCGTACTTAAACTGCTCCGATGTTTTCCAGCAGGGTATTGCTGGATGTGATGACCTAAAAAGTCAAAACCAGCTTTACCATCCTCACTTAATTCATCCTTGAAAGTGTGAGTTAGCCTCGTCTTCTCAGGCTTTAATTCTAAACCCATGCCAACTAACCATTCCGAGATTATCTCTCGGCCTCTTTGGACTACGAGCTTATCTTTGTGTAATACCACGAAATCATCGGCGTATCTGATGAAGCTCAGGGACGCTACTTTCATTTGCCAGCTAGCTTGATTACCACGACTATCTTTCATGTCTATGGTTCTGGCATATTCCGTGAGTGTATTTTCAAGCCCGTGGAGGGCGATATTTGCCAATAACGGAGAAATGACCCCGCCCTGTGGCGTACCCTCAGATGTTGCAGTGAATACTCCATTGTCAATTACTCCAGATTTTAACCAGGATTTTACTTGTCTCCTGACTTTGCCTTTTATGTTCAACTTTTGGAGTAGTTCATAATGGTTGATGCGGTCAAAACACTTGGCTATGTCTGCATCTAATACAAACTTCGCTTTATGTTGAATACAGACTTTAATCTGCTTAATCGCATCGTGGCATGACCTATTAAACTCAGCGAGACTGTCACCAGCCTCGCTGGTCTTCAAAACCGTGCATGAAAGTTTCCCTTCACACGG
>NZ_JAUBOV010000137.1:0-10135 GCF_036700405.1 Microcoleus sp. T3_D1 | reverse complement strand
TTTACAAAACTGAGATGCTCCCGTGGGATGGGCGTCCCGCCCGTCCTTTTTGGACGGGCGGGACGCCCATCCCACAAGAACAATTAAAATTGTAAGTTATTTAATTCGCGATCCTTAGTAAAGAATTTTATGGTGGGGCGGGGGCGGGTTTATTAAATCTGTTTGCACTGTGAGGATTATTGGTGAACCCGCCCCTACAGTTCACTCATGACTAATTACTAATGACTAATTTTGTAAGGTGCGTCGCTGTAAGATTGTCTATTTTTTTAGGAATTTTTGAGGGCGACGCACCCTACGACCAATGATTAATGACTCTACTTATCTTTCACCTGTTCGTGAACGCTAGGAGATAAAGAAATTAAATCGTCCATATTGCGCTGCATTGCCGCACACATATTGTCCAAAGGCAAATCATTGGCATCGTGTCCGAAGGGATTTTCTATTTCAATGCCGATTTCTTCTATCCCGAACAAAGTAAAACTAATTAAAGCCACAACTAAGCCGGTTCCCCAAGTTAAATCTTTCACCATTTGAAAGGGCAGTGCCAAACAGTAAAGTAACAATAGTTGTTTCAGGTGAATCGCGTAAGCCAAAGGGATAGGCGTCTTCAAAATCCGCTCGCAGCCACCTAATACATCAATCATAGAGTTGAGCAACTGATTCATACCAGTTAACTGATAGACATCCAGGCAATTGCGCTCGTACTGCTCGTGCATATAATCCTCAATCCAAAAGGCAATTTCTAGGGGCGGATTGTTCATTGATTTGAGCTTTTGGTACTGCGCTGGGGACATTAAATGCTCCAACTCTGGATTAACTGATTGTTGCCGCAAGTGCAATTTCAGCGCCACTGCAAAGGCAGGTAACAGGCGCAGGGCTGACTTTTTGACTTCGATATCCTGCGGGTCTTTTTCCTCAATTGCTACCCAGATTTGGCGCGCCAAATTGCGGACGTTGTTGACTAAAGTTCCCCACATTTTTCGACCTTCCCAAAATCTTTCGTAGGCTGTATTTGTCCTAAAAACTAACAGTAAACCCAGGACAATACTCGGTACAATACTCGACAAAAAGGGCATGGATACCTGCAACTTAAAAAAGTGCAGCAGGGAAATAAAAACTCCAAAGCAGCCGCACAGCAAAACGCGCGGCAAAATTGAGGGAATGACAGACCCCCGAACCTGTAATGCAATTTTAAACCACGACGGTCGATCGCCACTCATGCAAGTCTCCTCCTTAAATTAGTAGTCTGCGCCCTAGGGCCTGCCGCACAAATGCCTGCTACACTTAGTTTTGCAGATCCCCTCAGTCTATTTGAGATTCGAGATTTTAGATTGACTCCACAGATAAATCTGGGGGGTTTGAACTTTGGTCTAAAATTTTTTGGTCTCCACGACTGCTGTCAGGGCTTGTATCCCTATTTGGGTGCGGTGACAGCTTCCGAAAAAAGCTTTCCTACAAACAACCTTTGGATTTTACCCAAAAAACTAATCTTTAGGATCAATCTAAAATCTAAAACCTAAAACCTAAAATCTAAAATTGATTGACTGAGGCACTTAATTCGGTAAGATTAATCATGTATCTTTAAACCTTAGCTTCCGTGCAAGAGCGACCGACATCTGTACCCCCGCATTTTCACCGATTGCCAAACCAACGGTGGCAAATTTATTCGCCTCAAACACAGCAAGCCGAACAGTTTGCCACAGAAATCGGTTTGTCGCCCTTGCTGGCACAGGTACTGATTAACCGGGGCATCGATTCGGTTAAAGAAGTGCAAGGGTTTATCGAACCGGAATCTCTGGTTTTGCCCGCGCCAACCGATGAGTTTCCAGATTTGGCTGCGAGTGTCAAATTGTTGCGGGAGGCGATTTCGGGAGGGCAAAAAATTGCGATTTGCGGCGACTACGATGCTGACGGGATGACGAGCACGGCTTTGTTGCTGCGAGCTCTCAGGGTTCTGGGGGCGAATGTGGATTATGCTATTCCGAGCCGGATGCGAGAAGGTTATGGGATTAACGATCGCATTGTAGAAGAATTTCACTCGGAAGGTGTCGCTCTCATTCTCACGGTTGACAACGGCATTGCAGCCTACGGCCCGGTTGCCAGAGCGCGAGAACTCGGTGTCAAAGTTATTATTACAGACCACCACGATTTGCCACCAAAACTGCCGCCGGCCGATGCTATTCTCAACCCGAAATTAATCGCAGAATCTTCACCATATCGCGGTTTGGCTGGCGTAGGTGTTGCTTATGTTTTGGCGATTACTTTGGCTCAGGATATGCAGAAACTGGGCGGGTTGGTGAATCCGCTGCTGGAGTTATTTACTTTAGGAACTATTGCGGATTTAGCACCTTTGACAGGAGTTAACCGCCGCTGGGTGAAGCGGGGTTTGCGGCTGTTGCCTCACTCGCAATTGGCGGGTATTCAGGCTTTGATTCAGGTGGCGGGAGTGCAGCCGGGAAGTGGGGAAAGTTCATCTATTCTCAACTCAAAACTCAAGGGCGGGCACGGGGGCACCGCCCCTACTCAAAATACGTTAAAGCCTGAAGATATTGGTTTTAGGCTTGGCCCCCGGATTAATGCTGTGGGGCGGTTGGCTGACCCTCAAATTGTGATAGAGTTGCTGACTACGGACGATCGCGAATTAGCTCTCAAAAACGCGATGCAGTGCGAACAAATTAATCAGCGCAGGCAGGAGTTGTGCCAGGAAATTGAGCAGGAAGCCATCGCTTGGTGCGAGAAAAGCGATCTCGACTTGCAGCAAGAACGAGTTTTAGTTGTCGTGCAACCGGGTTGGCACCACGGGGTGATCGGGATTGTAGCTTCTCGGTTGGTGGAACGCTACGGCGTGCCCGTTTTTATTGGTACTTTTGAGGATGAGGGCGGGCACGGGGGCACCGCCCCTACAACCTCATCCTCCTCCGTGCCCCCGTGCCCGCCCGCTAAAATTGTTCGGGGTTCGGCGAGGGGAATTCCTGAGTTTAATGTATTTGACGGGCTCAATTTTTGCGCGGATTTATTAACTAAATTTGGCGGACACAAAGCGGCGGGCGGTTTTTCTATGCCGGCCCAGAATCTAGAACAATTTCGCAATCAACTGTCAATTTTTGCCAATCAATGTTTGCAGCCGGAACACCTAAAACCGCTGGTTTCAGTTGATGTGCGAGCGGATTTGGCTGAGATTAATCTCGACCTTTACCGACAAATTGATGCTCTGGAACCTTGCGGGATTGAAAATAAGGCTCCTGTATTTTGGACACCTAATGTTTGCATAACTGAACAGAAAATTGTTGGTAAAGGAGGTCACGTTAAACTAACTGCAACTCAAGATGGAAATGTATCGGCTAGTGTGAAGGCGATTGCTTGGCGTTGGGGGGAATATTTTCCTTTGCCTCGGCGGGTTGATATTGCTTACCGATTGCGGGAAAATAGTTTTAATGGCAAGACATCGGTGGAGTTAGAATTGTTGGGTGTCCGGCTGCCCGCAAATGCTGCTAGTTCCCGGCCGCCGAGGTTCGGAAAAGTTGAGTTTGATTATTGCGATCGCACTTATTCTTGCAGTCTGTCTCCTGCCGGCTCGATCGAAGAATTGAGAATTCGCAACTCTCAAGGGCAAGTTTTGGCTGTGGCACCCGGACAAAACATCGGTTTGTTAGGCAACTCCCGCAAAGATGCTAGAGAAGTCGATGTATCTCTACCTTTTTTTGAGAATTTGATTCAAACTGCTAAACACGCCCTGGGTATTTGATAACTCGGTATTTGATAACAAAGCTCGTGCAGCAGGGAAAATTGGCGATCGAGCGTTGTGAATTTTCAATAATTTAAAACTCAAAACTCCCAACTCTCGATCGCCCCGGAGCGTGCTATAATTACAGGTCGCCGCCTCTAGCGGCCAGCAGAAAAATCACGATCGGGCCAGAAAGCACGACGGCTGCGAGTAAAGCTACCTGAACAATGAGTTGGTAGTCTACACCACCCAGACCACTGAAAAGATCGGTTATAAAGTCCATTTGTCCTCCTGACTGTAGTGATTAAGTCTAGATTGTTGAATTAGAAAATCCGCTTCTGATTTTACCGGGCGATCGTCCCTATTTTTTAAGGAACTTTACAAAATTCAACAAAATGTAAACTACGATCGACCTCTCAGTCACAGGAAACCAGGGACTTGATGCCCCTTCCCGGAAAGTCCCCCCAATCTAAAATCTAAAATCTAAAATCTAAAATCGAACCGCCCCTTCGGGCTCTGAACCTCCGGCGCTGGCAATTGATATACTTGAAGAGCCCAAATCTCCTAAAGTTTGGCATTTTCCCGATTATGCTCCGAATCTAAAATCTAAAATCTAAAATCTAAAATCTAAAATCAAACTATGGCTACTTGGCGTTGCGTAAAGCAGTGCGGTGCTTGTTGTTACCTCGACCCAACAGAGCGCCCAGACTTAGACGAGTATTTATCTGAAGACGAATTAGCGCTCTATTTGAGCTTAGTCGGAGAGGACGGTTGGTGTATCAATTTTGACAGAGCGACGCGAGAATGCGGAATTTATGCCGATCGACCGCGCTTTTGTCGGGTAGACTCAGAGGTGTTTCAGGATATGTACGGCGTTGAGCCGGCCCAATTGAACGATTTCGCGATCGAGTGCTGCTTGGAACACATTGAAGATCTGTATGGCGATCGATCTTTGGAAATGATCCGCTTTAACTCTGAAGTCGGAATTCTCGCCTTACCTGACAACTAACCGACTTGATGCCCGTTTGGGCTTTTGTCCCTCCGGCTCATTTTCGATATCGCCATCTCAATTCTTTAATCAAAAGTCTAAAATCTCAAATCGAACGATCGTCTGCCGGTTTCTCACCGGGAGAGTGTCAAAATAAACAAATCAAAGAAATATCGCGCAGTTGAGTTGATCCATGAGCAATCGAGAGGGTTTTACAGGGGGATTTATTGCCGGAGCTGCAGTTGGCGGCTTGGTGGGTGCAGTTTTGGGCGCGGTGCTGTCGCGGCGCGCTGCTGAAGCTTTGCTGAGTGAACCTTCAGACGCAAAAACCAGAAAAATCCGCCAGAGGAAAGCCAGCCAACTCGAAGCCGACAGTATGGAAGTAGCAAGGCTGAGTTTAGAAGATAAAATTGCCCAGCTAAATCAGGCAATAGATGACGTGCGGCTGCAACTCGGCGACGTAAACGGGAACGCGCCGGCGCCGGGGAGCGAGGGTTCGATCGCCAACGACTCCTGAATCCCTTTAAAATTTTAGATTAGTCTGGCAGATCGATGCGCGCTACTGACATCTTGCACCATTCTCGCTTCACAGGCCTTTCGGGCCTGTGAAGCCAAGAGTGAATTTTATTGTGGGCCGTTACTCTTCTAGCCCGCCCGTAAACAGCCTCATGCTCCCCCTCTCCCCGACCTATGCTAAACTTTAAGTTAAAGTGTCTGTAAACTTTACTCAAACTACAAGCAAAATTTATGAGTTCTTCCATAGGCCTTTTGGCAACCACGCTGTCCACATTTCTGCAAATCTATGTAGCCCTGATGATTATTCGGGTGCTGTTAAGCTGGTTCCCTAACATCAATTGGTACGACCCCCCGTTTTCAATTTTGAGTCAGTTAACAGACCCTTACCTCAATCTATTCCGCTCGATTATCCCCCCCTTGGGAGGGATTGATTTTTCGCCACTAATTGCGTTTTTTGTACTGCAATTCGGCTCGGAATTCTTGATCGGTCTTTTGACCAGCTTGCAAACATCCTTGTAGTTTGAAAAGCTTAAGTTTTTAAGCATCGAGCGTAAATTGTTTTGCCGACCTAGCTGCCGACAACTAAATTTTAGATTTGACATTTTTAGGGAGCATCTCAGTTTTGCATTTACAGTGCGAGCGTCCCCGCTCGCGTATTGTACAATACGCGAGCGGGGACGCTCGCACTACCATAAAAAAAATGCTTTTTACAAAACTGAGATGATCCCAATTTTTAGATAAACTCCCCGGTTGAAAAGCTGGGGAGTTAGTCTTACATTAGAAATGAGAAATTGCCGGCCACTCAACAATCTCAAATCTCAAATCTCAAACTGCATCGCAATTTCACCGGCCGCCAACCCAAAATCTCAAATCAGCAATCTAAAATCTCAAATAGTTTCGTTAGCGGCGAACCACGCCAGTAAAACCTGTAGCTTTAAATTGCTTGAGCTTCAAAGGTGTTCTCTGATTGGCTGCAACCGAAATTCTGAGCTGAAAATCGCTAACTCCGGGAGGAACTTCTTCTATAGAACCCAAGCGAGTCCGATTTTGCATCACCGGATTGTCGTCAGCATCATAAATGCGGCCGAAAATATCGGCATTGACAACTGGTTTGCCGGTGCTATTTTCAGCTTTCCCAGTAATCAAAAAGCAGGTAGCTTCCATAGAACTGCCGCTGGTGACTGTTCCTTCTCCCATTTCTGCCGGACATTCGCGATAAGAAAGGTCGGAAAGTTTAATCTGCGTCAGAGCCCAAGCAGGTGGAGTGAATACCAAACTAAAAATTCCGATTAGGCAAGTAGCAAAAAAAAGGCTGATAGCTCGAAATTTCATAAATTGCGGGGCAAGTATATTTTAATTTTCAGCTTAGCGCGAATTGGGCCTCAAATTCCTACTTATAGGAATTCGGAAAACAACAGCTACTTTTTGAAGAAATGGCATTAATCTAGACCTAAATGCTGTCGCAAGGCTTGGCGCATCACATCGACTGGGACAGATTCTTTGTTGAGCCAAATTTTTAAGGCGGCTGCTCCTTGTTGAACTAGCATTTCGAGTCCGTCAATAGCTCGCGCTCCCCGAAGCTGTGCATCTTTGAGAAACTGGGTAGGATTAGGGGTGTAAATTAAATCATAGACGATCGCACCTGCGGAAATTCGATCGAGCTCACCAGCCGCAACCGGCGACTTTTCCCCCTGCGGATACATCCCCACAGGCGTCGTGTTCACCAGCAAATCTGCCTGCGAGATTAAACTTGACAAATTATCCCAAGTATGCACCTGCAAATTCTGCACGGGCATCGGAGAATTGACCCAACTCTGCTGAAATTCCCCTAAATTTTGTTCGCTGCGGCCGAGAACGTGAATCTGGGCACATCCCAATTGAGCGCATCCAGCCACAACAGCTCTCGCCGCCCCGCCATTCCCCAAAATTACTGCTACTTTCTGACTCCAATCGGAACCCGGAGATCCCCCTAAATCCCCCTTAAGAAGGGGGACTTGGACACAATTCTCCCCCCTTTGTAGGGGCGGTGCCCCCGTGCCCGCCCTGCGGGGGGGATCGGAATCTGATTGGAAAGTTTGAAAACCCCCCGTTTGCAGCGGCGCGAGAAAGCCTTCAACGTCAGTATTTGTGCCGCACCAACCTTTGTCAGTTAGGTATACGGTATTGACTGCGCCGATCGATCGGGCGATCGGGGAAACTTCCGACAACAGCGGTAAGATTGCTTGTTTGTGCGGAATCGTGATGCTAAATCCCCGAACGCCGATCGCCGCAAATCCTGCAAGAGCAGCTTTTAAATCCCCTGGTTTTATCGGAAACGGCAGGTAGACAAAATCGACTCCCAAGTGGGAAATAGCAGCATTGTGCATCGCCGGCGACAGAGAATGTTCGACGGGATGACCAATTACTCCCAACAGTTTAGTAGTGCCTTTAATCATTTTTGTTAGTTGAGTGTTGACGGTTGACTGTTAACGGTTGACTGTTGAGTTTTGTTAGTTTTCATACCAGATCCTGCTACAGTTGGGCCCTTATTCTTTAGTCGGCTAGGAGTGAACTTCGTTGGTTCAGAAGCGATTTTCCTCGCCGAGTTACTGTCAACTGTCAACTGTCAACTGTCAACTGTCAACTGTCAACTGTCAACTGTTTCTCGAAACTCTTTGGCGTCAGCCAAAATCGGATTGACATCAAACCAGTAATCCTCGCCGTAACGGTATTCAAACACCCAGAGACTCCGCAACAATATTTGGTATTTAGTTTCCCCGTTCACAGTTTTGGTAGCGGATACTTGGCGCAGCAATTTCCACTCATCAGGTTCGATCGCCAAAGTAAGCTGGTGGCGGCGCTGGACGATCACATTTTCCAAAGTTTCCCGCGACAGAGGAGGGTCTTGTTTCTGCAGACAGCCATACAGTAGTTGCAGCAAATTGCGGACATGACCGCCGCTGACTCGACACAGGCGATCGAGAGTTTCCGCAGAGTCGAAAACTTTGCCAACCAAAGCATAGCGCTGCGAAGGGTGCACTGTGGGAAAAGCCCGCGCCAGAACCATCTGCCGCAGCAATTCCAGACCCTCAGAACACTCAGAACCGTCGCTAAACTGCACCGGCACCATCGGCAAAACCTTCGGATCTACCCCAAATCGATTGGTCAACTGGCCCAAATCGTTAGAGAAAATCAGCACCAAAGGAATTGTATACACGACGTGGCAATTTAGTCTTGCCAACTGTTCGCCGCGATCGACAAACAGGTATTCCGGCTGCAGCCGCCCCGTCGGTTTCGCGCACAGGTGTATGCGATCGAGATTATCGATAATTACTACAAGTCCTTGTTTCCCTTGGCGTTTGAGTTCTTGATTAGCGGGTTCCAACAACTCCTTATTCAGCGCATCTAAAATTACGTTAGTTCGCGGCTCCAAATATTGCCTCAACTCCGATCGCAGATTCGGAGCATCTTTCGCCTTAGCAGTAATTTTGCCAATTCCCAACGCCAGAGAAAACTCTCCCTCCGTGCTGGCATTTATTTCCCCCAAACCAGGGACAGTAGCTTCAGCGCTCAAGTCTATTTGAGTTTGAAAAACATCAGCAACCCCTTTGAGCAAAGCTTTAAAACCCGTCGGTTGCAGCTTGATTTTCATTTTCTCAATGCTTTCGCTCACCTGACGAGCAACGCTCAACAAAATGTCAGTGATATCTACATCTGCCATGTCTAAGTCTTTACTCGACTCAAAGTAAACAACATGAAATCCTTGTTGCTGCAATTGAGCTTGCAGCCGCAGCAATTCTGTTGATTTACCAGAGCCGATGTGACCGGTGAATAATTGACAGGTAGGTGCATCGGGGGACAGACGGCTGATGGTGCGCTCCAATTGTTCTACGATTGTGCCGCCCCGCACTGATGAGAAATCGATATAGTATTGTCGGTCTTCTTGATTTGCTACTGCCAGGGTGTAGCTGGGATTGCAGGCGCTATAAAATTTCTGTAAATTTAGTTCCATACCCTGTTCCATCTTTCACAACATTATGCCCTAATACCTTCTTCGTTTCGCTATGGTAATAATCAGAACAACTTACCAACTTTTTCTGAGGTTTTATGGACTCTCAATATCTTGATTTATCCCTAAACCAGCACTACCCAATTATACGTAATTTTTGCGTACTGGGAATGAATTGAATTCACTAATGCCCCCATAAATAAGTAATTTATCCTCGTACAGCGAGCGCAACTTCATTGACATCACAGACGAAAAATTTCCCGTAATGTTCTCGGATAGAACTGGGTATTTGAGTAGGGTTAACCGAAGAAAATAGGTAGTAATTAGGTATCCAAGAACCAGGTGTTTTTTATAATACCTTCGCCCTTTTTAGAACACGTTGAACCCTTGTGAAGCGAAGCCAACAACAGATTTTAGATTTGAGATTTTAGATGGGAGCAAAAATCTCAAATCTCAAATCTCGAATTTAAAATTTATGCCGTTGGATACGAGTGCCTCAACCCAACCTACTTTCTTAGAGCATTTTGACTTAGGCGCGAAGGTGTTGTTTAACAAACCGGGTTTTTCGGTGTGATCTTTGTTTGGGCTATACTTATTTTTTATCAATTCTACCATTTTGTGACCGACACCTGCTGCCGAAGCGGCATTTTGGCCTGTGACGGGCCTCTCGCTGGCCACAACGAAAACTTGAAAATTAGGAACTTTCGTAAAATTAGCGCCGCGTTCAATTAATTTCGACTCCAGCAAAAACGGCACTATTTCAGTCAGTCCCACAGCGGCTTCCTCTTCATTAGTAAAACCAGCCACTGTCTTATTTGCAATCAGGTGATCACCATCCGACAACTTAGGATCGCGAATTAAATAACTTACAATTTTAATTGTTATTGTGGGATGGGCGTCCCGCCCGTCCAAAAAGGAC
>NZ_JAUBOV010000136.1:0-10700 GCF_036700405.1 Microcoleus sp. T3_D1 | reverse complement strand
CGTCCCCGCTCGCGTATTGTACAATACGCGAGCGGGGACGCTCGCACTGTAAATGCAAAACTGAGATGCTCCCATATTAGAAGTCAGTAGTCAGTAGTCATTAGATTAGGAATAATTACCAATTACCGATTACCAATTACCAATTACCAATTACCGAGTTCAGTCTTTAAGCGGCTTACCATCTCGATTGACAATACGGCTTTCACCATCCTTAGCGGTGACATTTTCATAAACCCCTTCATCCCGCTTCACGTACTTGCTGAACCCCTGATTTTTATAATCGGTGTCCGATGTCGGCTTCATCAACCTCGGAGCGCTCAGCAGTCGGCGTACCGGAGCATCTGCGGGAGTCTCCCCGGGTTCGCGCTTAGCCAACTCGCACAGTTGACCCCAAGTCGAAACTTCCAGGTTCATGCTGTGCCAAACTTCTAACTGCTGGTTGTTTTCGGGACACAAATAATCGTATACAGGCATACTAAGAATCTCGTTTGCAACTACTAAAATTACTAATTGCACGGTTATTGAGAATATTATAGCTCAACATTACTAAAAATTCAACCCTAAGAATCAAACTTTACTATTTTTAACGGTTGTTGAAACCTTAAATCCGCTATATTATTAACCCTGTGTGCTTGCTGCCGGATGCGATCGAGACAAAGCCCAAAAGTACCCTACCCTGAAATCCTCTGACTCGATCGCACGATCGCACGATCGACGGCTAGCAAATGCCCGCAAGACTTCCCTCAATGCCGTCAAAGGATCGATCGTCATTTTCAGACTGTACGGAAATCACAGATTCTAAGTTTCAATTTTATTTATTTACTCACCAGCGAGGATTTACCGATGAGCGATTTCAAAGTTACGCCAGAAGTAGAGCTGAATACAGCTCAAATGTTGGAGCGATACCAACTGCAAGATGAGACAAATCTGCGGCGTTGGGCAAAACTGCACGGCATTAACAGCACTCGCGGTTTCTTCTATCCGAGTGAAGTAGATTTGATGGATCACGCTCACCACCATCTTTACAATTTGGGAATGAGCATTGCTGACTACCAAAGTCTTTTAGACCGGCGCCGCAGCCATTCCCAGAGACCGGGCGACCAAAATAAAACAGTAGCAAGTCAAGTTGCTGACGAAGCATACGATGCCATAGAAACGCTAACCGATCAGTATGCTGAAGCTATAGATTTAATGGGAGAACGTATAGCAGACCATTTCATAGATGAACTCGATTTATCTGTGATGCGGCACCTTTCTCAAAAAGTGAAAGACCGCCGCACTCTCAACGGTCAAAGCAAAAAGCCTAACCGTTTTCTCCAAGTGATTAAAGCTGTGTTGCAACCGAGCAGCGAAAATACGCTTCTGGTTCCCAAAAAAGAGGATGACTCTAGTTTAGAATTAGAACAGCATCATCGGCTCGGCTAGTCGCCGATTTTTGTGAAAGGCTAAGAGACTTTTTGTTCAATTAACTGGTCAAATTTACTGAAAAGCAGACCCGAATCCTCCCCTTGTCAAGGGGAGGGAGCAAGAGTCAATCGATTTTAGATTTTAGATTTTAGATTTTAGATTAAAGAATTGAAGCATTGACCCCACAGATAAATTGGGGGGGCAAGTTTCATCGGATACAGGTTTTTTATTTCTGGGTTCTGAGTCTGCTTTCGGAATGAATCACGTGGCGGGTATCCTGGATGCTTTCGGTCACATTTTTTATATTATGAAGGGGAAGTGAAGAGAATAAATTAACGTTTCCCAGAAGTCTAAATTACTTTTAAACTGATGTTGGGTTTCGCGACGGAACCAAACCTAATATAACTAGGGACAGATTGCGCGATCGCCAAAATTAGAGATAATATCTGCAGAATTGAACCTGTCAACCTTGCCCAAGGTAAAAAAATGATTAAATCCTGGATGGTAATTGGAGGCGTCGCCTTGATAGTAGCACTAGCCACTAACATAATCCCGCCCAGCGACTTCCAATGGTTCAACCGCTTGCAGCGTCCTAGATGGCTAGTATTTGAAAGAGCAATTCCCCTAATTTGGACAGTAATTTTTATTTGTGCAGCTTGGTCAGCAGTGATTGTTTGGGAAAAAGAACCAGGAACTCAGGAGACTTGGCTGAGAATGGGTTTGTACCTGCTTTTAGAAATAGTAACTATGTCTTACACCTCGGTTATGTGCAAAGTTAGGAGCCTAAAAGTCGGCACAATAATCGGCGGAACGGGCGCTATTTTAAGCGTAATGCTAGCTTTAAGTGTGTTGCAAGTTTCGGAGCCAGCCGCCCTGTTATTGCTGCCTTACATACTTTGGAGTCCGATCGGCACTTACACCACTTGGGCAATGATGCACCTGAACCCGGCGGATGTTTAGCCTCTCATGGAATTAGTCATTTTAATGGGATTGCACGCAGAGAAAAAAAGCACCTTTTAAACCTAAAATGTGCTCGCTGTTAGCTCCCCGGCTTCTTTAATAAGTCCGGGAGCGGAGTCTTCTGTTTTTTGAAAATAGGCAATTAACGATCAACTATCTCAAACCAGATCGACTGCCATAAACTTTAACCCTTTCTTTCTACCTTAAATTTATCACAAGAGTTTTATGTATCAGACGGCAAATTTTCGAGCGCGGAAATGAGTTGTTGCAGTAGCTCACCAAAGCCAGCCATCTGTTCATCAAAAGCATCGCCATTTCTTACATAAAGATCGTTCTTTCGTTCACTTTCAAGCACTTCCTTTGCAGCTATAACTTCTGCGACACTAATGCCATGCTTCTTAGATAATTTTACTATCACTGCAATAAAAGCATCCAGATGTGAATCTTCTACTGTGCAGTCATTTCGCTCTTTCTGGCTAAATAAAGTACCCATCTGGTTTCTAAAAATAGTTATTTTTTAAACATACCACAATTATGATATTCATTATTAATAAAGACTAAAACCGCAAAAAAATCTGTACAAATTAACGCTTGCTTGTACAGATAAGTAAAGATAGGATCGCGAATTAAATAACTTACAATTTTAATTGTTATTGTGGGATGGGCGTCCCGCCCGTCCAAAAAGGACGGGCGGGACGCCCATCCCACTTTCAAGAGTGGAAGTTATTTAATTCTCATTCCATATTAGGTAGCAGCTTCTCACCCTCAAACCTAGCGATTGCCAGAGCTGGTAGGAGGCTCAGTTTCCGGTGGTTCGGGAGGGGGAGATTCAGACTCAGGAGGATTCAGCGACTCCTCCCAAACTTTGATTTGCGATCGAGCTTGCTCAAAAGCCCGAGTCCCCGATGGAATTTTCTTCAAAGTCGCGATCGCCCCAGCCAGATCCGACGACGACTCTTCCACACCAAGCGCCAAAATCCGCTGGCTCCACTCATCAATCGCCTCACTCGCCTGCCACCGGAGCGAACTCGACTCGGGAACCTGACTTGCCAGCGCAATTGCCGTTTGCAAAGCGTCAGCAGTCCCCGCCCGGGCGGTCTGACGGGCGTTCTGCAAATTTTGCTCGCCCTGAAATTGAGCCTCCCAAGTCCGAATGTTCGATCGAGCTTCCTCATAAAGCACCCGTCCCGATCTAATCCGGCGGGCCATCTCAATTGCCCCCGCCAAATTGCCGCCCGCCGCTAGCTGCTGAGCTCTATCCAAAAACGGCTGGTCAACAAGCCGCTGTCTCCTCTCGATCCAAGCTTGAATTTTGGCTTGAGCTTCCACGTAAAGCGCCCTACCTCTAGCGATCCGAGAAGCTTGAGCAACAGCGGCTTCCAGAGCATTCGGATCGCCCGTACTTGCCAAATCGTTCGCTCTTTGCAAATACGGACTGTCTTCCAGCAGCTCGATTTGACGGCTCAAGGTGCTAATTTGACGGAGAGCTTCCGAAGCGCGGGGATTTGATTCCGGGACTGTTTGCAATTGCGCGATCGCAGCCCTCAAATCATTTACCCCACCAGGCGCCGCCAGCCTGCTTGCCAAATCCAAAACTTTCACATCAGCCATTTCTTGTTGCCAGCGGCCGACTAAATCTTGAGCTTGTTTGTATAAAGGGCGGCCGGACTTGAACTTTTGAGCAATCTCGATCGCCTTGGAGAAACCCTCAACAGAGCCAGTCAAAGCCAGAGAAGTAGCATTCGCCAACTCATTAAAATCTTGTACTTGTTCCGTTAAATTTGCCGAGTCTGGAATCTTGTTAGCGATCGCCATCGCCTCCTGCCAATCCCCTGCCTGCAAGCGTTTTTGGGCGATATCCAGAATTTTCTTGCTAAATTCCGCGATCGCCTTATTGGCAGCTTGATACAAATAACTGTTTTGACCAATTCCCTCAGCCAGCTTAATCCCCTTCACCAGATTGTCGAGACCTCCCTCGGAGGCTGTATTCCGGGCTTTTAGCAACTTATTGCCCTCCGCCTTAGTCGTCTGAATTAGCTTAGTCAATTCCTCGTACTTAGCCGATTCCCAGAAAGTATTTCCCAAATCCAAAAGCAGAGTAGCTTGGCTGAAAGCCAGCGGCCACTCTTCCTGACGCAAGTGGTCTTCCGCCGTGCGGTAAATTTTCTCTGCATCGCTCCATATCGACTGCCACTTTTCAATCTGCTTTTCCATCTTCGGGTAAGCCGGAACGTTTTTAGGAACCTTACGAGCGAGGGCAATCGCCTCATCCAGCTTTCCTTCTTGGAAACTAGCATTTCCCAGCCTAATAATATCCTCCGACCACCGATCGATTTGAGTGTTAATTCTCGGCCGCAGCGGATGGTTTTGTGGCAAAGCATTCACTAATTCGATCGCCAACAGCAAATCATCCGCCGTCCGCTTGCTTGCTGCTTCTTGAGCACAAAAAAAGCGATCGTTAGCAGAAGCCGTCGGCCAAAAAATCTTTGAGCAATTCGACTGCGAGGTCAGGTTGAGCAAAGACGCAATTGCCACAAACCCCATACCCACCGACAGCATCAAACTCACCGCCAGCCAAAACTGCCACTTCTTCGACCAGATCCGCCACAACGGATTGTGTTCCCCCGGCGGCTGCGAGTTTTCCCCAGACAAATTCGGCGGTAGTTCCAGATGCCCGGACGGCATTTTTCCCGAAGTAACCAACTCTCGGAGCTCTTTAAGTCGTTGGGCCCGGTTTTTCCTTGCTGGTAGCCGCACCAGCGACGAAGTATCCTTGGTTGACTCCAAGGATTCTGATGCAGACCAACGGCCTGATGTTTTGCGATCTTGACTCATATCCTCACCACAAACAACAACCAGCCTGTCTTAATTATTTCAAAACAGCGATCGCTGCTATTGACTGCTCTATAGAATGTATTCATAAAAAAACTCGGTAAGTGGGAAACGAGCGCGACTTCAGTCCTGAGAGGAAAACGACTCGGCGATTTCAATCGCCTTGAGTCTTTCCCCTTTCGGGTTGGAGGGGTATGGTTGCCCCTCCGATGAGGTATGGTTGCCTCAGTCTCCCTTGCGGGGTAATGTTCGTGCAGACCTGGTTATAAAGGCTTGTTAGACCTGCGACACTGTTTCAGTGACTTTAAAACTGTTTAATCGCAGGTGACAGAGCGGAAAACTGGCGGATCATTCGCCGGTGTCGTGACCTAAATAACGTCTCCTCTTGCGAGGGGTCTGGTCAGCATAGCTTGCTCGATTTCTCTTACAAGCGAGCGTGGCTTTAGCCCGCTCGTTACTGACCACTTTTAAATACTCGTGCAGGCGAAAGACTGCAAGAGCCGATCGCCAAACCGCAAAAATCAAAATTTTGTGATTAGGTAATTGATAATGGGTAATTGGCAATTGGTCAAGGCCTTTATCCCCAACTCGCACTCCTGATTGCCAATTACCAATTATTATCTCAAGAACCGGAGTTTGAGCGCAAATCGCCGATCAGTTCCGCCAGTTGGTCGCTATTAGCTTTGTAAACCTCGTTGCAGAAATGGCACGTAGCCTCAGCCCCCCCATCTTTTTCAATCATGTCTTGGAGTTCCGCTTCGCCCAACATTTTCAGAGCTCCCAAAACTCGATCGAACGAACAGCCACAGTCAAAGCGCACCATCTGAGTTTCCGGGAAAATTTCCAGGCCCATATCTCCCAGTAACTCTTCGAGAATCTGGTGCAGCGTTTTGCCCGATCGCAGCAGCGGCGTAAAGCCTGACAATTGAGCAACTCTAGATTCTAAAGTTTGCACCAATTTTTCGTCCGTTGCCGCCTTCGGCAGAACCTGCAACAGCACACCCCCAGACGCTTCTACCCCGCCCGCCCCCACAAACACCCCCAAAACCAGAGCCGAAGGCGTTTGCTCCGAGGTTGCCAAATAATGAGTCAGATCGTCGCCAATTTCGCCGGAAACCAATTCTACCGTACTTGAGTAAGGGAAGCCGTATCCAACGTCCCGCACCACGTACAAATAACCGTCACCTATTGCTCCGCCGACATCGAGTTTGCCTTTAGCATTGGGCGGCAATTCCACTTCGGGATTGTCCACATAACCTCGAACCGTTCCATCAAGTCCTGCATCAACCAGAAGCCCGCCCAGTGGCCCATCTCCTTTGATGCGAATGTTGACCCTCGATTCGGGCCGCTTCATGCTGGAGGCGAGTAACAGCCCTGCTGACATCGTGCGGCCGAGGGCGGCTGTAGCCACGTAGGAGAGCTTGTGCCGCTGTCTTGCTTCTTCGGTGAGGCGGGTGGAAATGACGGCTACAGCGCGAATTCCGCCCTCTGCGGCTGTAGCGCGAATTAATTGATCGGCCATGAAAAACCTTACTTTGTCTTTTGATACCTTCTCGAACTATTTTAGAAGTTCTTGAAGGTTGTGGCAGCAGAGAGCAGCAGTTGACTCGGCGGGCCTGGGAGTGCGATCGAACTTGTTTTAACTATCAAAGCAATAATATTACATTTCGCAATTTATGTTTATAAAATTTAAAGTTTTTTTGAACAAATAAAACTCCAAGCCGTGTATGCTTTGCTACATAGAAAGACAAAAAGAGTATATTTACAGAATTTCGCGCATTGATGTGTAGCGTCAGTTTTTATCCCAACGTATCTGCATCTATCTGCGCCTGTCTGCGGTAAATTTTTACTTTTTAGTTAATTTTTCGATGGCGATTCGGGTTTACTGCTAAATAATCATGAGGATATATGAATAAAATTCAAGACGTTTTATTGCCTCTGGAAAAGCCCTTTGAAATTAATCCCGAATTAACAAAAACCGATTTATTAACGTCAGGAAATTTACTAACTTCAAGCAGCATTACCGACAGTTCCAACAGCATTCCCGTTCCACTTTTACAAACATCCACTGTCAATTTTTTAATCCCCCAAAAAGTTGAAGATGCCAATAGTTTTGAACAATTTTTAACACAACCGCAACTCTTGGGTGCAGCCCCAAAGGCCTCGCCCTCAGCCTCCGCAAGCAGCGACATCTTAACCGGCGAAAAAGTAGAAACACAAGCTGACCGCACCGTTTGGAGCCAACTCCTCGGCGCATCCACCCCCGAACGGCAGGCAAAAAATAGCACTTTGCCAGCCGGAGTTTTCCAAGTCGGTGCTAGCGGACAAGTCAGTGCAGACTACCTGTTTGATGGAGGATACTACCAAGGGGAACTGGCTATTTTCAGCATGAAGGGGATGGAAACCTTAATCCCCGGTTCAAAACCCTTCATCCTAGAGGCATTCCGCAGAGTTCTCACCAATTCCACGTTAGGTCGCGTTGTAATCCGCGACTCTACCGAAGGCGCCAAATTCAGCGGTTCAATGCCAGGAGAATTTAATTGGGGTTCGGGGCCATACACCGGCCTCAAAAACTTCACCATGACCCCAGGTGACACCTTCGCGGTCATGGTGATTCCCAATGGCACAATACAAATATCTTACGCCACCCAATTGCTGTGGAATTTATTCCCCGAACGCCGCCCTTTATTCTCCGTCTCCCCAACTAATTCCACCAACAGCGGCTACCAGCTAGCACTCGCCGACGTTACAGGTTCGGGCAATACCTTTGCCATTGAAGACGAGCCGGCGGCCCAAACAGACCGCGACTACAATGATATTATCGTCAGCTTTATCGGCGCGAGTGGCAACGCCACCCCAATCGGCAGTGTCATCAACCCAGCCAGAGAATGGCGCACCACCCCTCTGGGACAGCAAATTATCAGCTACGCTAACAGCTTAGTTCCCAACGATACAACACCGCCCGCGATCGCCGCCACCTTAACCAACGATACCGGAACATCCAACAGCGATCGCATTACAAACAATCCTACGATCGGCGGTACCGTCACCGACAGCAGCAGCATAGCCAGCTTCCGCGCCGGTTTCGACGACACTCCCATTGCCGAATTCGCTGACATCACCCCCCTCCTCAACAGCAGCGGCAGCTTCACCCTCAGTCGCACCCAACTCGAAACCATCCGCCGCAACCCCCTCAGAGATGGCATCCACACCCTCCGCCTCATAGCCACCGACTCCCGTGGCAACACATCAAACACTTTCAGCCTCAACTTCACCCTCGACACCGCCGCACCCCAAACAGCCCAGCAGACACCAATTCCCGGAGGCAACCACAGCAACACAGTCCGACTCATCGGTACTGCAACCGACACCGCAACAAATCTATCCAACCTGCAATACACCGTCGATGGCGGCAGCCCCAACACCTTGAATCCTGGAACCGACGGCAAGTTCGACTCCTTGCCGCCCAACTCGCCGCTAGCCACCGGCAGCCACACCACTGTTCTAGAAGCAACAGATACCGCCGGCAACCAAACATCCCAGACTGCCAACTTCTCCGTCGCCAACAACTTCACCGTCGCCCCTCCAGCAACAACAGGTTGGGCAGCAGCATCAACGGACACTGTACTCCTGGCCGAACGCAACAGCAAACTCGTCCAAGCCGTAATGCCCGTACAGTTAGGGCAAACCACAGGGAGCCGCACCCTGCGGTTCCAACTGGCAGCCAACTTCGACAAAACAGATACAGCATCGGCAATTGAAGACTTGTTTCAGGTGTTCCTAGTTTCTCCAAGCGACTCCAACCAAACCCTGCTCGATGGGGGAACACCCGGAACCCCGCTATTTTCGCTAGCCGGCAGCAAAGCCGAATTCGTACCTGGACGAGTGCGGTACAGCGGCGACACCGTAGAAATCGATTTGACCAGTTTGAAAAACAGCAGCAGCGGTAATCTGTTGTTCAGACTAACCGACAGCGACACCGATACCGGCAGTACCGTAGAAGTCAAGAACCTCACCAACACCGTCGATGAAGAAGGTACAGCCAGCCCAGTCTTTCTGCCAGCGCAGAACAAAACCGCCAGCGGTGGCAGTCTCGATACCGACAACCTGACAGCGGCCCCCAATTTAAAAGTAAATTTCAGTCAGGTACAGTTTGACCCCGCCACCGGTAACTACAAAGCATCAGTACAGGTACAAAATACAGGCAGCCCAGTCAGCCGCAGCGTGGCGGTAGTTTTCCCCGATTTGCCAGCCGGAGTAACCCTGCAAAATCCCGACGGTACCGACAGCAGCGGCAAACCCTACATCAATTTGCGCGGTGCTATTCCTGCTGGGGGATTGGATACTGGGGCTATTTCAGATGCTGTAGAATTAGTCATCAGCAATCCCAACTTTCAGAAATTTTCCCTCACGGCTACCGCCATTGCCGGTGCCGCCAATCAAGCTCCAAACTTGGCTGCAATCGAGTCCATCGACGTTAAAATCGGAGAAACTTTCAAGCTGCCCCTCACCGCAACCGACTCCGACGGCGACCCCATCAGCTTTGCCGTCAAATCGTCCGCTTCCTTACCCACGGGGAAAATCACCGGCAACGGCACCCTAGAAATTTCTCCCACTCCCGAAGAAATCGGAACCTACAACTTTACGGTAGTCGCTAGCGACGGAGTTTTAGAAACAACTCGACCTGTTACAGTTAACGTTACCCCTTCGACTGCCGGCCTCACTCGCATTTCAGGAGTAATTCAAAACACCAACCAGCAACCCTTAGAAGGTGTGTTGGTGGGACTCGGCGCCTTGCGGGCAATAACAGCAGCCGACGGTTCCTTTGAAATTCTGCGGCTGGAATTTCCCGGTTTGGCGGAACTCGGACTTCCCGAATTAGTGCCGCCAGATACCCTGCAAATTTACGGTGACGGCATTAGCGGCGAAGACAACTACCCCTACATTGCCGAAAAACTGCCGCTGTTACTGGAACACGAAGTTTACTCCAACGTTAACAACGTCATCTCCCGTCCGATTTACCTGCCGCCAATCGACACCGCCAACGGCAAAATTATCAACCCAGCCGCCGACACCACCGTCACCACCGCAGCCATTCCCAAAGCATCGGTATTTGTCAAAGCCGGTTCCCTCCAAGATGCTGAAGGCAACCCCTACACCGAAAACCTCAGCATCACCGAAGTCCCCACAGAATTAACCCCCGCCGCCCTGCCGCCCAACCTGCATACCGACTTGGTAGTCACCATTCAGCCGGGGGATATGGTGTTTAGCACCCCTGCCCCCCTCTCCTTGCCCAACCGCGCGGGATACGCACCGGGCACGACAATGGACTTGTGGTCGATTAACCCGACAACAGGCTTCTTCGACAATGTAGGCACCGGTAAAGTCACCGCTGACGGGAGTGCAATAGAAACCGTTTCAGGTGGCATCCGCAACAGCAGTTGGCACTTCTTCGCCCCGCCCGCACCTTCGCCCAGAAATCCGGGTCAAGACCCCCGCAA
>NZ_JAUBOV010000135.1:0-10715 GCF_036700405.1 Microcoleus sp. T3_D1 | reverse complement strand
GGAGGATGGGATGAAATCAAGGTTCATGTAGGTTATTGGTGGGGTGGGGCGGGTTTATTTAGATTGTTTGTATTTGTTAGATATTGTTTGTGAACCCGCCCCTACAATTCCCGAAATAATTAGTCCCAGCCGAAGTCTCGATCGCACATTTCGGCTAGTCTTTGGTTGTGCGATCGAAAATATGCTCTCAATTGGTCGTATACTGTGTCGCTGATGGGGGGATATTGGGTGGCGTTGTATTTTTCGTAGGTTTGTAGTTGGTGCGGCGGCAATTCTAGAAATTCTAAGACGCTGTTGTATGTGCCGAAGGGATTGGTATATAAGTCTTCGCTTTTGAGGATTAAAAGTTGTGATTTGGGAAAAAGTTTTATCCAGGCTGGGAGTTGATCGGCGTAAATGCCGCGGGTTAGATAACTGTGGTGTTGGTGTTCGTAACTGTAGTAGTTTGGGTCGGCTTGGAGTTTTTCTATTTCACCTTTGAGTCTTTCGGGCTCGGAGGCGATCGCACTTTCTAAGGATAGGGATTCGTAGCCTATTTTGATATAGTAATAATAGTGGGAGATTGCGCGTTCTACTGGGTTTCTCAGCAGGGCGATTATTTTAACTTTGGGACATAAATCATAAATTCGCTGGGGAACTTGGGGGTGACAGATGTAGTAGGGGCTGGCTTCTCCGGTTACTAGGTTTTCGCCTGTTTGGGGCTGGGGAAATTGGGCATAGTACCAGTCTGGGCTTTTGTCGAAGTTCAAGTCGAAGTAATGGATTTCTTTTTGGGCGGCGGGGAGGATTTGGGGATGTTGGATTAGGTAATAGTACAGGGATGTTGTGCCGCCTTTTTGGGCGCCGATGATGATGAATTCGGGGGGTTTGGGGGGTTGTTTCATGGGTGGGGATGGTAGGTTGATATTTTGCACTTGTACTGACAGTGTTTCGGATTTGGCATTTGTACCGATAGTCCGCCGGGGGTTAAAACCCCCGTCTCATAGCGCAAGTCCTTTGAAAAGGACTGAAGATGTATAGCAATCCTCGCATCATTTGCATAATTATTGTAGGGGCAATCCCACGCCCGGTTGCCCGATAGATTAGGGGGTAGGCACGGGGAGTAGGGGTAGCACTACCCCTACAAATTTATCTGAATCATTATCGCACTTGGGGGCATTACGAAAATTCGATCGCACTTGGGGGCATTACAGCAATTCGATCGCACTTGGGGGCATTACAGCAATTCGATCGCACTTTGACCCAAAACGGAAGTTCGATCGCCCAATTTAGATTCGATCGCGCTGACAGGCTTAACTACTCGATCGACCGATCGTGATTGTAGATTCCGGTGGTTGAAAAGCGCTAGCAAGGCGAACACATCAACAAAGCCTGCCAGACAAGGGCTGGGAAATACATGGGATACGATCGCGATCACTGTTTTTGGGCGATCGCATTCACTCTCGCTCTGGGGACTGACATTTTAATTTAACTAGATTAGACTGGAGTTATGAATATCTAATTCGTGCGGGTCAAATCTTTCGCGGAAAAATATATTATCGGCGGCGATTTTGGTTGCGGGTTTGTGGGTTTTATTTTTCAGCCAAGGTACAGATTTAAATTTGTGCAAGAGGCTGATATGCAGGTTGCAAAAAATGGGAACAATAAAGATGGGATTGTACTGTCGAGCAGTCACTACCAGCAATACCATCTCTGAAATTATTCAGGAAGGCGTCAATGTTTAAGAGCAAATTATCCAAAATTATCGTATCCCTGCTGCGGCGGATTGCTGGTGTTACCAGATCCGGGGCCAAGCGGCTGATGAGAGCAATGCTGCAAACCCTGATGGCTATGGGCCGGAGGGCGAGACTGCCGGTGGCGGGGTTTGTGCTGCCGACGGTGACGATGGTGTTGCTGGTAGTGATTTTGTTGACTGTGGCGATTACCCTGCGATCGTTCGATCGGGCTAATACGGCGCGTAACGTGCGTGTGAGCCAGCAGGTGCTGGCGGCCGCGACTCCCGCGCTCGATCGGGCGAAAGCGAAAATTGAATATATGCTGCGGGAAGACCCGCAAAGACCGACGGCGACTCCATCCGATGCTGAAATGTACCGTATTATGTCGGCAGTTCCAGCTTCAGGGCAGGATTTGTATAAGTTTGGCGACGAAGAGCGTTTAATACTTAAGTATCCTGTTAACGGCGCTACTACTCCGGTTAACGTGAATCCTCAAGACCCGCTGGGGGAAGTAGGCAGTGAAAATGAAGCGATAAATACAGCTTGGAGATATCCCGTCGATACGAATAACGACGGCAATTTTGACACTTTTACGCTATATGGAATATTTTTTAGAACTCCTGCGCGCAATACAGATGGCAATTTCTCAAGGGCGAGACAGCCACTGGATGCCAGAACGCCGCCGATGTCTTTGGGCTCCTTAGACCCCGCGTGCTCGACTGAGGATGCAGGCAATACCGTTGCTAGCTTGGTGGGAGATTCCGGCTGGTATAAACTGGAGGGCAAACTTAAAAAAAGTTTCTTTGTCTATACGGTTAACGTCCCAATGACAGCGGCAGAAGCTAACCTCGTAGCTGCTGCGGGGTTGGGTCCTGCGGTAGCCTTCACGGGAACTCCCAGCATATCTGCACTAGAATATCAGCAAGACCAAAGTCGCATTCCCCTCAGCAATAATGCGGTTGTATATGAAGACGACTTAGATATATCTCCGGGACCACCGCTAAACCTAAACGGGCGGATATTTACAAATAGCAACTTATTGGTATCGGGGTTGAACGGTTCCAGAACTATCAAATTATTTGAAGTTAGCAGCAAGCGCTCTTGTTTTTACGATCAAGAAAATAGCAGAATTGCTGTCGGCGGCAACGTGCTCAACGGGACGGCAACAAATAGCACGGCGGCAAATCCCGTAGAAGTACATCTTTTCAAAACCAAAACAAGTTCAGACCAGCCAGATGCAGCCTCACCAGCAATTGACAGCGCCAATCAATCCGTTGGAAATAGCAGCCTTGATGTACTTTACAACAGCGACGCTTACTCACGGCGGTTAAATGCACTGGTGACGGCTCAAATCGCAGTTGATCCAACAGGTCTAGGTCTTGCAACTCCCCTGTCAGTTCGACAAGCGGTGAATCCCCCTGCAGGCAGCCAAAATCCGCCTCAAAAGTTGGAGGATGCGCTGCAATCTTATTTTAAAGAACGGCTGCGGAAAGTTCCTTTTTTAGAAGCACCGCTCGGAAGTGATGCAGGAGTCAGGGCTGGAGAGTCTTACATTGAAGGAAGCGGCGAGACTTTAAGACCGAAAGATGTTTGGAGCTTTCCTACAGGAAACTCTAATAACGATCAAGGCAGTGTTTCGGGTCCGACAGGACTAACCCTCCGTCTACCTCAGCTAGAAACAACAAATGCGGATGGTTCGGCAGTAAAACCTAATGACAACGAAGGGAAGTTGGGCGATCGCGTAGTGGTAGGCAATAACTTGCCAGCACAGCGGTGGAACAATCCAGAGCAAAAGTTTTTAGGTAAAGTGCCACAAAATGTGGGCAGTGGAACGCGGCAGCGCACGTCCCAAGTCACCAGGCTCGCCGACGTAGGAGCAACAGACCGCGGCAACGGTTTAGGCGAAACCCCAGATCCCGCAAAGCCTTTCAGAGACGGTTTCTGGGAAAGATCAGCAGCTCAAATACCGGTAAATCCCCTCGACGGCATTGGCGGTCTCCGGGTCATTACCAGTGCTGGCGTTTATGATCGCACTAACTCCTTCCTGCCACCGCCTAGGTGGACAGATGCAGACGGTCAAAATCAAGGTCCCGCATCTGTCGTTCCTTCCCCCCCTTCCCTTCCGGCCAATACTTACGACGACCCAGCAACTGCGGCGTTGGAGCAGTACCCGGTAGTCTGGCCAGACACCATGCCGATGTCACCGCTTGGACCTGGTTCTCAGGTATACAACAACGTAGCAGGTGCTTGGGAAAATTGGCCGGCACCCGCAACAGCCGACGGTACGGGCCTAGATCCAGCAGTCGCCTCTGTTACTCTGCTTTCCAGCATTAATGAAAACTCGGCCACGGCTAAAAAGTATGCCAAAGGCGATTTGCGGATGCGGGCATCGGCAGTGTATCACTACGCCAACAGCGGTTTCACCGATCCTACAGATCCGGCTCCAGACCAAACCCCATTTGCCTGCGTCAGCAGCTATTACGACCCCAGCAACGCTTCCACAGCTAGAAATATTAATTTCGCAGCACTTTCCAATGCTAGCTTCGATGTGAGCGGAGATCCTGCCATCGGATCACGGCAGGCATTCATCGGCTCCAACAACGGCATCGCCTACGCCCCGCCGACAAGATCCAGACCGAGAGGCGCTTCTGCTCCGAACGCTCGCGGCTTGCTGACAGGCGGCGATGCAGTATTGGACGCACAAGCCAACATAGTTTTCCCAGACGGTAGGTTTGCTAACGGGCCGCTGAGAACGGCGCTGCAAGTAAGCGAGGCAAATCGCACGTTAGCACAAAAAGCTGCGATCGACTCGACTAATTGTGCGATCGACATTCTCATCAGAGGTGCTAATGGTGCGAGTACCACACTTGTTCCTCCAGGAGCAATTCAAGAAGTAGCATTTTTAAACGGCAGAGAAATTAAAGCGGTCGATCGGGACGACGACAGAACTGCCGTTAACGAAGCTTTTACGCTCAGCAGTCCTCTGCCTGCCGACCCGCAAGCACCAGTCCCCCCAGCAGCAGTATTAACAGGCAATTACAATCAGCCTCTAGAAGAAAGACAACCTCTAGAAATTCGCGTCACCCAGTTAAATATCGGCTTGCTGCGCGGGCAACCATTTGCAGAACCAAATGCTCCTGCCGGGTGGCTGCTGCCCAACAGCGGGATTGTATATGCCAGCCGGGACGATGCGCTGCCCGATCGCAGCAATCGAAACGCGGACCCGGAACAGAGTAAAAGACTCAGCGGCTCAGACTCCAGGCTCGACCCCACCCGCAAGCCGAACGGCATTATGCTGGTTAACGGTCAATTCCTATTTCGCGGCACCGGCAATACTCCCGCAGGGGTCACTAGAGTAGCAGATGTAGTCAGAGAAAAAGGGCTGACCTTGGTATCTAACTTGCCGGTGTACATCAAAGGACAATTTAACCCCCACGGGCAAAATGCACCTGCCATTCCACCTGCGACACCGACTTTTAGGCCAGTCGAAGAGTTTACAGATCCTGTGAACCTAAGTTGGGGAAATTTTTACAACCGCAACACCCTAAACCCCAGCTTTGCCTGTCGCGCGGGCGACCCCAGGCTGCCGAGCTGTACGGGCGACTACTGGAGACCGGCAACAGTGCTGGCAGATGCTGTCACCCTCCTATCGCAAAATTACCGTTTTGGGTTTCGCAATGAGGGAGACTTTGACCTGAGAAACAATGCGGGTGCTGATGCCGTACTCCGCCGCCGACAAAGAGGATTTTTCAACAACAACTTTGTTACTAACGGACTTTCCAGCGGGGCGTTTTCAAACAACGGCAATTTATTAGGTACTCTAAATGCTACCACTACACCCTTAACAGATGCTAACTACGTGAGGCCAGCAACCGTGCTACCGACAGCAGGCGGCCCGTTATCGAGTTCCTACTTTAACAACTTTGTCACGCCTGTTCAGCGGCGCGGGCCTTTTCCAGAGTATCTGATGGAAGTTTGCACAAAACTACCGATTTCTGAGTGTGGGGATGCAGATTGGTTCGTCAATCCGCTAGCATCAACCCCTCAGACGGCATCTGCTGTTAGTACGTCATACACCACGCCTAACTACACTACTGCGGCTGCAGGTGTCTCAAGCGCTTTTCAAGCTGGATCGACAGTCGATCCGCCAATAGCAGCATTACAGCGATTCCCCCGGCGCGTGGCTTTTAAAAGAGACACTGGTTCTTCCCGATTGGAAAGTGCCACCACTCCACAGCCTTTTGGCATTACTGGAGGCACTACTATTGCTGCTGCTTCTACTCCTCCTGCCCCTACTGCTGGCAGAAATTCTCTGTGGTTTGCCACGGGAGCTAGGCCCACTGTGACTTACAATGGCAGCACCATACCGTATCAGGTCAACACCAACACTATCACCGCCGACACTAGAGACGGCAGCAATACAAGGCTACCAACTTTAGCAGCAGCAGCATTAGCACCAACCGCACCAACTCCTCCCTATTCAGCGGGGGCGACATATAACGGCACCCAGCCGCTCTTGCTCCCAGTCTTACAACTCCAAAATGTCAGTACAGCAACGTCGGGCAATGCAACAGGTACCCTTTCTGCCCTACAAACAGGGTGGATACCGCAAGCTGTACAGACAACTTTCAATCTCATCATCGGAGCTAACGATACTCCGTCGAGAACCCTTACCCCTACAACCAGCGACTTTAATGGCGGTTTGCAAAACTTGCCCCGATTCTTGGAAAGCTGGGGGGAGAATGGGGCAGTTACCACTAATATTCGAGGCAGTTTTATTCAGTTGGCTCGCAGCGCCTTTAGCACCGCACCGTATCAACCAACTCCGACTGGAGGGTTAGTAACCGTGTTCTCTCAATTGAATCCTTCACTCCCGCTGACTGCTATTCCAACTATATACAACATTTCGACGGGCGCAGGTCGGATTCCATACTTCAGCCCGCCAACCAGGAACTGGGGTTATGACGTGGGTCTGCTATCTCAGCCGGCGGACTTGTTCACTCAAAAGTTGACTACTCCTCCCTCAAGGAATCAACCGGCCGAGTTTTTCCGAGAAGTACCTCGGAATGACAAGTGGGTAAAAACTTTGATATGCGGAGTCAAGGCATCGGACAATACGCCCGCTACTTCCCTTAGCGCCAATGAAAATTGCCAGCAATTCCCCTATCAATAACTTTGTGTCGCGCAATTACTGGAGTTCTAATTTATGAGCAAGCACAGACAAAAGCAAAATTTACCTCAGTCGCGAGACGGCGGCTACACGATTATCGAGTCTTTGGTAGCGATGATCGTGGTTTCTGTGCTGATGATTGCGATCGCCCCTGTGATGGCTTTCTCAGTAGCGACTCGCGTACAAGCGCGGCGGATAGAACTGGCCACGCAGGCGGCGAGAACTTACATAGACGCTCTCAGGACGGGGGCGATCAGGCCTAATGATGGAACAAGCCCAGCAGGTTTTCCTGTCGAAAGTTCTGCTGCTCCTACAAGCTCTACGGGTTTGTATTGCGTTGACTTGGATGGTGGAACTCCCCCATGTATTGATGGTAGTAAAAAAGACTTTTACGTTCAGGGTGTTCGTTCCACTACTGCTAAGCCCACAGAAACAGGCTACTCCTTAACTGTTCGTGTTTACAGAGCCGACGGGTTCCCAGGTACCATGACAAAGACACAGCAATCAGTCGCTAATTCGGCTCTTGGCAATCCTCAAGCGCCTTTGGTGGTAATGCAAACGGAAATTCCCCCTACTAGGCAAGGAGGTTCGTCTGCATATCGATCGCTCTGTACTCGACTCGGTGGTTGTCAGTAATAATCAAAGCCCCCGTTGTTAAATTAAAATCGCTTCCTCCCATTTGACAAAGGAAACAGTCAAAATGAAAACTTTACTCAGGTTGCTTCTCAAAACTCAGCACCAACGAAACCGCTCTGGGCAAGCTAAAACAGAAAAGGGCATGACTCTGGTCGAGCTATTAGTCGGAGCAATTATGGCGTTTATAATCATTACGCCAATGCTCGGTTTTGTAGTCGATATGCTGAATACCGACAGGAGGGAACAAGTCAAGTCAAATACGGAGCAAGACCTTCAGGCGGCCGTTGATTTCATCGCCCAAGATTTGAGCCAAGCTATTTATATTTACGATAATAATCCTGCTACTACCAGCACTCCCACCACTACCCCTACAGGCATCCCTGCAATACGGAATTTCATCCCCACCACAGACCCAAATCAAACCCCTATTCTTGTATTTTGGAAGCGACAGCTTCTCAAGAATTCTATTCCTCTTACTGCGGGCATTCAACCAAATGATTGCAACACAAATGCGTGCAACGATACCTATGTCCTATCATTAGTTGCGTACTACCAAATTAAAGAAACTAATTCTAACTCTATTTGGTGTCAGCCTTCAGGAGGTACGTGTCCTACCCGTATTGTTCGTTATCAAATTCAAGACGGATTGCGAGATCCTAACTCGACAAATCCAGATCCATCACAACGCTATTTTACTGATGTAAGTGACGGGCAAAAGCGCAGTTCGGCCTTTTACATAGGTTCTTCCACTCTGCCAGGTTTTGATATCAGCAAGCCCACTGAAAATGTGACGAATGGAGCAGCTAGTTTCGCGAACCCGGATGTAAGAAGCGAGGTACTGCTCAATTACATCGACCACAACAGCCCAGGGCCGGCAGTCACAGGCAATGAGTGTACGACCGCTCTGGGGACTCCCACTACCCAAACTGGAATTACAATCCCAGAAACAACTCTCAAAATAACAGATTCATCATCTCCAACACCTACAAATAGCTTCTACGCTTGTGTTGATACTGCTAGAAATTTAGCCCGAGTCACTATCAGAGGAAATAGCCTCCGTCGCCTTCAAGCCGATGCTAATTATAACCCCAACAGTTCGGCGTTTTTCCCAACAGCAAGCGTTCAAGTACAAGGTCGAGGTGCCCGCGGACAGTAACTGATGTCTGAAACACATTTCCGAATCGCCGCCCGCCGATAAACAATAGGAGAATACCATGAAAACCCCACCAATATTATTAAAACTTTTGCATAACTCGGCTGCCAAGCCCAGCCCTAATTTCAACAAAACTGCATCCAGAAAAGATGATGGAGGATTCACCCTTCTAGAAGTGCTCGTGATAGCGTTAATCATAGGTATATTTAGCTCGATCGCCGCTCCAAGCTGGGAGGCATTCATCAACAGACAAAGAGTTCGCACTGTGAACGATCGAGTCCTCCAAACCTTGCGAAGTGCACAAAGCGAAGCAAAGCGAAGTAAGCGTGATATCACAATTACATTCAATCCTACTCCAGCTACTGACCCGCCAACAGCTATAATTAACACCGACCCAGCCCAAAACCCTCCCCTACAAACAGTGACTTTCAACGGTGGAGGCGAAATTAAAGAAAAGCAGGTTACACTAATCACGAATGCAATTACTCCTGTTGATACTGGTGTTCCTGTAAATTCGATCGTTTTTGACTATCAGGGCAATGTAAAAAAATTGCCTCCCAGTACAAATCCTGCAATTACCAACGCACGATTTGTGGTCACAGTTGCTCCATCTCGCGGTGGGGCTAATCAGTGTGCGATCGTGGAAACTATCATAGGAGGAATGAGAACTGCTGAAGGAACAGAATGCAACTAACTGGCTGCTCATGATAGCTTTCAATAAATTTAATCTTAATCCCTAACATCGATTCCGCATAAATGCAGAATTGCTAAAATCTATTAACTTAAATTATTTTATATTTCAAATCATATTAAAACAGTCAAAATATGCAGCTAGAACTAAAACAAATAATCATCCAGCCAGGAAATCAACTATTACTCAAAGACATAACCTGGCCGAGGTTTGAAACCCTACTAATATCATTTCTGGTAACACCGGAATGATGTTGACCGTTGACTGTTGACAGTAAACAGTGAACCGTCAACAGTAAACAGTCAACTCAAATTTACTATTCCAATGCTAACGAATTTGATATCATAACTGCTTAACTAACCAAGCGATCGCCCCTTCAACATCAGCAACCTGCTCAACATCCGCAATCGGCGGCCGCTGCACCATCACCACCGGAATTCCCAGTTCCCTAGCCGCCACAATTTTTGCATAAGTAGCACCGCCGCCGCTGTTTTTACTAACAATTGTATCAATCTGATATTCTAATAGTAATTGGCGCTCCTCTTCCAAAGAAAAAGGCCCCCTTGCTAATAACAATTTACCATTAGGAATAGGAGAATTGAGTGCCGGAGGATCGATCGCCCGCATCAAAAACCAAATAGCATCCAAACCAGCAAAAGCAGCCAATTCCTGCCTACCAATCGTGAGAAACACGCGCTGAGACAGCCCTAATAAAGCCCTTGCAGCCTCCGAGTGGCCCGCAACATCAATCCAGCGATCGCCCTCCACCCTCTCCCAAGCTGGACGCACCAGCATCAAATAGGGTACATTACATTCAGCAGCAGCAACAGCAGCATTAGCAGAAATCTGAGCGGCAAACGGATGAGTAGCATCAATCAAAAAGTCGATCGGGCGATCGTCTCCTAGGGCTGCGCGATCGAGCAAAAACGCCGCCAGCCCAGCCGCCCCACCAAACCCCCCAATTCGCACCGTACCCGTTTTTGGGGTAAAAGGCTGTTGAGTGCGTCCTGCTAGCGAAGATACCACCTCTATTTCAGCAATTTGAGACACTCTCACCGCCAGTTCAGCAGCATCCCCCGTCCCGCCCAAAATTAGCAACCGTTTTTTCACCAAATTATCCCTAATACCAATTTAATGTGAAGTTGCACATATCTCGATCCCCCTAAATCCCCCTTAAGAAGGGGAGTAGGGGTTGACTTTGAGAAGAATCTTGTCCCCCCCTTATTAAGGGGGGTTAGGGGGGATCGGGCTTAACCCAAGCGCATTGGGTTAAAACAGACATCTTGCAGCAATATCAATAAGAGGACTTTTCGTGGGGTCGGGCGGGTTTATAGAACCTATTTGCAAGCT
>NZ_JAUBOV010000134.1:0-10837 GCF_036700405.1 Microcoleus sp. T3_D1 | reverse complement strand
GTTTTTGAGCAACATCTTGCCTTCTGTTAAAAGGTGGCTACTTTTAGCTGCACTCATTTTTTAGTCTAAACTACAGTTATTAGTTGAAATCCCTCTTGTTTCAATTCAATGGGAACTGTTAGTTGTGTCGGATTGGCTAGAAAACTTAAATCAGTGAGGGTGATTAATTGCATAGGTGGGTAAGACAGTTACAGCTTACCCAGAGGGCGCGACGTTAGTCGCCTGCACGCTGTTGATTAATAATGAGCATTTTTGTTATAAAATATTTGTAAATAACAGGATTGTTGGGAGAAAGCGTTACTAAATTATCCGCTGCATACCGCCTCTACGCAGCATCAGTTGCAGAAACAATCAGCCTTTCCTCAAGAAGCGATCACCAGCGAATGACCCGGAGGAATTTTCCTTAAACTATAAGTCGCCTTCCGCCAAATTGCCGAGGGAATCAGTTGATTCTAAAATGCCTGCAACTGTACCAACAGCAACGGTATTTCCCGGCTCGATTTTCTCCAAACTCTCAGCAATTGATAATCGTAAAGTTTTACGCTACAGTTTTTTCAAGCAATCCTATCAAAATAGCGATTAGCGTGCGGGATTCAAGGTATCGCTATCGTTTTACGCGTGTATGCTGCATTCTTCGCGAGCGGGCTCTCCACGAACCGAGGATGCCTCTTTTTGAGCGATCGCTCCCGGGTAGAAAATTCGCTCTAGTTGAGAGTCAGGTTGCTGACACCGCAGAACTGCTGGATTTGCCCGAAGTGGGTCGGGTGTCCGAGCAGTGAATGACTTTCCAAGCGGTGCTGCCGAGCGAGAGGAAACGGGCGCTTAGGAAGCTTGGAGTGGATTCGTTAATTTAAGTATTTTCCTGCCTGATTTAAGTATTTTCCCGCATGAAAACCGTTACTTTTATAAAGACTTAACATAAGTCAAACAACTCTCCGTAAATATACAGAAATTTCTTCCGACTCGCAGCAGCAAAAACTATAAAGTTCAGTATTGTAACTAATATATTTATAATCGAGTCTAGCCGATAATAAGGATGAGCAACAAGTTGAGCGCAGTCGTAAGAGTAAGCGTAAGTAAAGATTCCTCGAATTTGCTCAACGCCAAATCAATTAAAAATCAAGGGTGCAGCCATGACTTTAACAAAGCCATTTCGATTGCGTTTTCCCCAAAAAAGTAGCAAAAGCACAAATTTTGCAACCCCTACCTTGACTGTTAATCCTACAACAGACAGTTTTCCAGCTCGAACATCAAGCAAAACAATCAATAATAATAGTCCTGGACGCATAGACTCTACTTGTATGATGCGCCGCTCCCCGCCTTACCACTACAGATAGTGTCAAAATTGACCCGTTGAATCGAGGACTGAATAAATTGAGCCTAGGACTGAATAAATTGAGTCTAGGACTCAATAAATAGCGAAAGCGAGTAACACAATAGCTTCGCGGGCTACAGTCGTTTAAGGAGTACGGAAGAGCCTTATAACTCCATTCAAACAGGCGACTCGACCAAAGCGGGTAACATAATTGCAACTCGCATCTCCTCAAAAAGATAAGTTCCGCATCCAAGCTTACCAAAACTATTATTTAACCCTCAAATCAGGAGTACCCAGAGTGCCTTTAACAGACCCGATTGGAGAACCTTTAATAGAAAAACAGGAATCCTTAATTCCCGGACTTGCCCCGACAAAGCCCCCTCTGCTGCCGGGAATTCAAACCTCAAAACCTTTATTATATCAAGCTTCGGCAGAATCATCCGAATCCGAACAGCTTAACTTAAACTTAATAGAACCAGCAAGCGAACCCGCATCCGAATTCAGTCTAACAGAAACTGATGCTTTTATTATTAATAAAGCCTCCGATATTAACAGCATACCTTCTGCCAACACCAGCCCTCTGATAACTAACAGCACTCTCAGGGATACAACAAATTCTGAAGTTGACCCCCTAATTGGTAAACTCGACTCCGACTTAGGAGACCCCCTAATCAACCCCAATCGAATTGTATCAAATAACGTTTCTTCTGATTCTAATAAATCTGCGACTGACATACCTCCAGTCAACTCCTCAATCAGCAACTCAGAACTAAATAAAAGCACAGCAGCTACAACCGCTGTTCCCGATGAATTGCTGGAAAATAAAACACAATTATCGCCAACCGCCTCCACAAAATCAGAACAAGATTCGGACAAAACATTACCCGTTGTAACTGCATCTACCACGAGCGAAAAAGCTTCCGACAAAACGCCATTACCCGCTACCGCTGAAACGACTTCAAAACCCGAAGAACACCAAACGCCTTTATCATCAGAGACTACACTCAAAAGCGAGTCATCACCAAACAAAATATCACCGGCAACTGCATCAACGTCTGACAATTCAGGAGAAAATACAACATCACCCGCAACTGCCTCAGCCACTGAAAACCCTGAACCAGATCGAACATCACCTACAACTGTATCAACGACTGATAAATCAGAACCAGATCGAACATCACCTGCACCTGTATCAACGACTGATAAATCAGAACCAGATCAGACATCACCCGCAACTGCATCAGCCGCTGAAAACTCAGAACCAGAGCGAACATTACCTGCAACTACATCAACGACTGATAAATCAGAACCAGATCAAACATCACCTGCAACTGCGTCAGCTTCTGATTTATCAGAATCCAACAAAACATCACCTACCGAAATATCCACCACCAAAAACTTAGATACAGCCACTAATCTAGAACCCCATAAAATCTCAACCCCAGAACCAGATCAAACCTCAACTCCCCCAACCAACGTTAACTTTGACTCAAACGCATTCACTGTCGATGAAAAAGGAATAGTCGGCATACAATTCACATCCGACGGCGGCTGGTATAGCGGACAACTAGCCATCGTCAGCCTACTCGGAATGGAAAAATTCGTTCCCGGTTCCGAGGCCTTCATCAAAGAAGCAGCAAGTCGAGCTTTAAGCAACTCGACAAAGGGCTACATCGCAATTTCTGACGATTTAGAAGGAGCATATTACACCGATCCTAACAGCTCAGAAAACCTCAATTCCGGGCAATACCTCGGCACAAAAACATTTGCCATGACGCCTGGAGACAAATTCTTCTTCATGCTAGTACCCAACGGCACTGTACGGCAAGTATACGACAACCCCGCAATCGGCGGCGACAAAAAACCCCTATTTTCAATAGCTACAGACAATCCCAGCGACAGCTTCAGTATCGGTCAAATTGCCGACATTACAGGCGAAGGCAAACTCTTCGCCATGGAAGACATGGGGCTAATTCAAGGAAGCGATATCGATTACGATGATATCACATTCTGTGTCACGGGCGCTACATCCAAAATAGTTCCCCTCAGCGAATTAGTTGACTCCTTCTCTGCATCAATTCACTCCCAGTTAGTTCAAAAACTGAAGGGTGAATCGGATAAATCAGAGCCGAAATTTACCCGAGAATCAACTGTTACTAATTCCGGCGATAAATCCCAGGAAGAAACACCATCGATAACTGCTGATAACGACCAACAAAAACCTCAGCCGACAGCAGCAACAGTTGCTAACTCAGACAGCCAAGAATCGCAACCAACAGAAACATCAACATTTGCTAACTCAGACAGCCAAGAATCGCAACCAACAGAAACATCAACATTTGCTAACTCAGACAGCCAAGAATCGCAACCAACAGAAACATCAATAGTTGGCAAATCCGATACTGAAGAAGCGCAACCAACAGAAACATCAACATTTGGCAAATCCGATACTGAAGAAGCGCAACCAACAGAAACATCAACATTTGGCAAATCCGATACTGAAGAAGCGCAACCAACAGAAACATCAACATTTGGCAAATCAGATAGTCAAGAATCGCAACCAACAGAAACATCAACATTTGGCAAATCAGATAGTCAAGAATCGCAACAAATAGAACAAACAGCCTCTCCCCCAGAGACACCCAGTGTTAGCCCTACTGAATTAAATTCGGAAATTGAACTGCCAGTATTAGCAGAATCTCTTGTCAGCGAGTCAGCAGATGCTGAATTAATTAAAACCGACATAACTGCAACTAATCGCATTCCTCAATTGCCGGCTGAAGCCGACTATGCTGTAAATAATGCTGCTTCTCCACCAACCGCTGAAACTCGGCTGATTCCCACTTCTATCGCCTCACAGCCTCCTGCAAAAACATCTGAGATTGCCGATAATTTTGGCGAAGAATTGCCAAAAGAAACCAATGACAATCTTCCTAATGCTGCGTCACAATTGCCGACCCAAATTACTGAGGTTATTCCCGCATCGAAGGCTGTTGATACCCAAGAAATTGACCGGGATGTTACCGAAAACGCAGCCGAATCTGAAACTGAACAATTTCCCACAACAACCGCTGAGATTATTGCTACAGAAACAGAAAAGGTTGCCGATTTAATTGAATATGACACCACCTTTCCTGAAATAACAGCCGAATTTGAAACCGAACAATTGGTGACAAAAACCGAGTCAATTGTTGCCACACCCGAAGCGGATGATACGGTTGAACGCCAACTCCCTGTTGCTGAAATAACAGCCGAATTTGAAAGCCAACAATTGCCACCAAAAACAGACGATTTCGCTCTTGCAGAATTCACTGCGGATACAATTGATACGGACATTGCTGTCACCTTCACAGCAGCCGAATTAGAGACAGAAAACTCCCCGGCAATTGTCGTTAATTCTCTCGATACCGACCCGCTAATTTCTCACTCAAACTCTAGCGTACAAACCGATTCTCCCATACCGGCACTTTTCTCAACTCCATTAGAAACAGCAGCAGATACAGCACTGATAGCCTCAGTCGAAACAAGCGTTTCACCCTCAACTCTTAAATCCCCACCCGAACCAAATTCAAACACTTATAATAGCAATTCAACTCCCACAGAAACTACAGTCGCCCAGCCCACATATTCTGATACCGAAATTGCGCCAAAACCCGCAGATGTATCGAGCGGTTGGCTGCCGTTAGAGGCAGAAGAATCGGCTCAATTTTCGGACGGTATTGCAGACAGTCAATCTTATTCAACACAGAGTACAGGCAACTTCCAAAGCAATATCAATCCCCCAAGAAATTTATCAATAACAACAACAGCCAATTTACCAATCCCCGGGACTTTTCTTGTAGATAACCAAGGAGAAGTCAGATTTGACTATGTATTTGACGGCGGCTTCTTTGAAGGCGAACTCGGAATTTTCAGCCTGGCAGGAATGGAAGCATTTACACCAGGAACTCCAGAATTCATTGCCGAAGCATTCCGTAGAGTTTTAAGCAATTCCACCGACGGCCACATTGTCATCAGCGACTCGATAGAAGGAGCCAAATTCACCGGTTCGATGCCGTTCGACTGGGAGTGGGGCAGCGGCGAATATCAGGGTATCAAAACTTTCAATATGACCCCAGGCGACACCTTTGCCGTCATGTTAGTCCCCAACGGTACAGTGCAGTCATCGCTCGAATCCTCATATTCGGGAAATTGGTTCCCCGAAAACCGCCCCTTATTCAGTATTGCGAATGCCAATTCCAACGATACATCTTACGTGTTGCCGATCGCCGACACAACCGGAACGGGGAACACTTTTGCGATGGAAGATATGTCAGCCGCTAACTCTGACAGCGACTACAATGACCTTATCTTCACAGTGCTTGGGGCAACAGGAAACGCACCGCTGCTGGATGCAGTTATCAATCCTGACAGAGAATGGCGCAATACTCAGCTCGGACAGCAACTGATAGAATACGCCAACAGCCAAGTGCCACCGGAGACAGCCCCCCCCACAATTGCAGCAGCGCTAGTTAACGACACCGGTTCTAACAGTACCGACGGCATCACCAATAACCCCGCCATCAGCGGAACAATTACCGATGCCAGCGACATTGCTAGCTTCCGCGCCAGCTTTTCGAGAGAGTCTACCGGCATTGAACTTAAAGACTTGCTAACCTCCGACGGCAGCTTTGCACTCACCCCCAACACACTATCCACAGTAAACGGCAACACCTTAACAGACGGCACGTACACCCTATACCTGCTTGCAACCGACTCGGAAGGCAACACCAACACCTTTGAACTCCCCTTCACCCTCGACACGACACCGCCAGAACTAACATTTGGCTTAAACCCAGCTTTCGACACCCCTCCCGTTGCAGACGGGCAAACCCTAGACTCCACCGTCACCTTAACCGGGCAAACCGACCCCGGAAGTACCGTTATTCTAGCTGAAACAGGAGCTATAACTACTGCTGACTCTACAGGACGCTTTGAGTTTGCAGGAGTAACATTAGCTATTGGCAGCAACAGTTTCACCGCCACTGCCACAGACTTTGCAGGCAATTCCAGTACCGCCAGCAGAACTTTTACCCGCACCTCCGCTACTGACTCAGGCGTTATATGGCTGGCTGAAGGGACATCCTTCACAGAAAAGTTAGAACGGCCCATTACAATTCCAGCAGTGCCGTCAACCCTTACTGTGAATATCGCCGGTCTCAACTTCGACAGGGCAGACTCCGACTCCATCAAGGATGCTTTTGAAATAGCCTTAGTCGATGCCAGCGGTCGCTCTTTAGTTCACACTGTAGAAACGGGACACAACAGCTTCTTCAATTTCACCGAGGGACAGCCTCCCCAACTAGCAGCAGGCGTTACTTTCAACGGTTCTAATATCAGTGTAAATTTATCGCAAATAGCTCCTGGTACGGCTGCTACACTGCAAATACGCTTGGTCAACAACGACAGCGATACAGCAACCGGCGTCGGCATCACCTCAATTGCCATCCAACCTTCATCGGCTGCAATAGTTCCTGTAACAGCATCGCCCTCCGAGGATGTATCCCCTAACGTACCAGTCAATTTCAATCGTTTACAGGACGTTTCGAGCAGTCTGGAAGCAGAATACAAACAGACTTCCTTCAATTCAAGCAGCAAAATTCTTTACGCTGATTTAGCTGTAAAAAATGCGGGTCAGTATCCGGTGCGGGATACGTTGTTGGTAGGGATAAACAATATTAGCGACCCAACGGTGCGACTGTTAGATGCGGACGGAATGACGCCGGAAGGAATTCCTTATTACGACATTAGCAAACTGGTTGGTGACGGCATTTTAAAGCCGGGGGAACTGACATCAACCGATACGTTAAAGTTTTACAATCCTCAAGGAGTTCAGTTTAGTTACGATTTAGTATTTTTAAGCCAGTTAAATCAAGTTCCACAATTTAAGGCGACACCAAATACGGAAGCTTTGGTGGGTAAAAGTTACGTTTATACTGCAATTGCTGTTGATGCCGATGGGGATGCGCTGACTTATTCCTTGTTGGAAAAACCGCAGGGGATGGAGATAGATGCTCAAACCGGGATTATTAGTTGGAATCCGGTTGCCGGAGATATTGGAAATCACGCGGTAACGGTGGAAGTGGGAGATGGGAAAGGTGGAGTGGCTAAACAAAAGTACGTGCTTTCAGCTATTAATCCGCCACCGAATCGACCGCCGATTTTTACTTCGACGCCCATTGTCGATGCAGCCGTCAATACACCTTACCGCTACGATGCTGATGCCAAAGACCCAGACTCCGATACCCTAACCTACAACTTGGTACTCGGCCCAGAGGGAATGAGGGTCAACCCAGAAACGGGAATCGTCCAGTGGACTCCGCCAGCAGCAATGGTATTTGGCGACACCGTACTGGGGCGAATTGGCAATCAAGGAGAACAAGATATCTATACTTTCAGCGCTCTCGAAGGACAGCGACTGTACTACGACTCTCTTAGGAGCACTCCGGGACAGACATTAAAGTTGTACAGCCCCAGCGGCTTGCTGGTACTCGATAGCAATACAAGCTATCAAGGCTCTCCAATCAACCTGACCGAAACGGGCAACTACCGCTTAGTCATTGATGGTGCTGCGGGAGACTACGGTTTCAGCTTAATTGACATGGAGCAGACACCCGTTGCACCTTTCGACAGAAACGTGACGGGTGTGCTGAGTCCCGGCTCAGAAGATGACGCATATCGCTTCAACGGAGCCAAAGGACAAAGGCTGTACTTTGACCAACTCAGCACCAACTCCAACCTGAACTGGGTACTATATGATGGAGAGGGCAGGCAGGTAAGCTCCTGGGTTGACGGAAAACAAGTAAGCTCTTGGTACGTAGGCTGGTACGACAACGAGATCGTCTTGCCCAGCGACAGCGAGTATACTTTGGTAATGCGGGGCAGCGCGCCCTTCTTCGGCAGCACCTCTTATACCTTCCGAATTGTTACACCCGACACGATTACTTATCCGCTACAGTTGGGCAACAACGCCAACCCCAACACCGTCAGTGCCGCCATTACCGAAAAAGGCGAACAGGATATCTATACTTTTGGTGGCACGAAAGGGCAGCGCCTCTACTTTGACTACTTGTCGAGCAGTTCCCAAGTAAATGCGTCCGTAAAGCTTGTCAGTCCCAGCGGTGTAGACACTTTCAACATCAACTTAGGCGCAGATACAGAGCCATTTACTATAAACGAGACGGGTACTTACCGCTTAGAGATTGACGGTCACGGGGAAAGCACGGGCAACTACAGCTTCAACTTGCTAGATGTGGGTCAAGCCACGCCCATTAACTTGGATGCAGATGTCACCGGAAACTTAAATCCCGGTTTGGAAACCCACTTCTATTCCTTTACTGGGGACGCCAGTCAGCGCCTTTATCTCGATTCAGAACCGAGTTCGGGGTGGGCAAACTGGACGCTTTACGGACCTGGGAATCAGGCCATCGCTACGGACAGCAAGACAACCTTTGGCGGCCCCAACACCTACGCTGGGTACAACCCCAGCGGTTTAGGTGGCGATTTTGAGGTCGTGCTGCCATCAGCGGGTAGCTACCTGCTGGCAGTCCAGGGGCGCAACGCCACTCCTTTTGATTACAAATTCCGGGTCATTACTCCCCAAACTCAATCCGGGGGAACGCTGACACCAGATACATGGGGGAACTTGAGCGTATCCGGCAGCATCAGCGAAAAAGGAGAAAGGGATGTCTATACCTTCAGTGGCAGCACCAACCAGCGACTGCTGCTAGACGCTTTGGTAGAGACACCTAACACTTACGTTCGATTGGTCAGTCCCAGCGGTATTGAAGTCTTTAATACCCCTGCATCCGGGGACTGGGCGAGAACTATCCCATATATTCTTCCTGAAGCTGGAAATTATCGGCTGATTGTAGACGGGTATATCGAATCCACAGAAAATTACAATTTCCGGCTGCTCTCTTTAACAACAGCACCGACATTAAACCTGAATGCTCCTACCAGTGGTACTTTGAGTCCGGGGTCGGAGACGGACGTTTACCAGTTTACAGGTACCGAGGGCGATCGCCTGTATTTGGACACCCTCCTTTCCTCGTCCCCCGGCGGTTGGAATCTCTATGGACCTGGCAACCAGTTAGTGACCTCTAATTACCTGTGGAGCGACATAGAGACAGTGCTGCCGGGAAGCGGAACGTACTACATAGTCTTGCGCGGGGACGGCACTCCCGCGCCAGGCGGCAATGGCACCGCCGCACCTATCAACTACAGCATCCAGCCATTTTTCTCAACTGCCAACCCTACCCCTCTCACCTTGGGTTCCGTCAACAGTGCCAGTATCAGCAAACCCGGAGAACAAGATGTTTACACCTTTACTGGCAGCGTCGGACAGCGACTGTACTTTGACCCCCAACTCGGCAACGGCAACATCACAGCTAAAATCACCAGTCCCAGCGGTCTGGAAATCTTCAGCGGTTACACAAGTGCTGACGGCCTGTCCAATATTCTCACTGAAAGCGGCACTTACCGCTTGACAATTGACGGCAATTATGATACCTCCGGCAACTACAGTTTCCGCTTGGGGGATGCAACAGCAGCCCCAACCCTGTCTCCGGGAACGGCAACGCCAGGCAGCTTGCCCCCAAACGAAGCAGTGCTATATCAAATCAGCGGTACGGCAGGAGAGCGAATCCAATTCGACAGCTTGTCGCCAACAGCATCGGGTGCAAGCTGGGCGCTGTACGCTCCCGGTTTTCCAAACTTTTCGTCACAGATAGGCGGCTCTGGGCTAAACAGCGATTTTGAAGTGTTGCTGCCCGTTACAGGTACTTACACCCTAGCGTTGCAGAACCCATCGAGCAGCAGCGTCAGTTACAACATCTCCGCGAACAACATCACCCCCCCGCCAGTGGCGAACTCGGGTTTGGGGATAGCACGCAGCGGTACGGTTTCGCCAGGAACCCCGGCCAACCAAACTTTTACTGCCAGTGCGGGTACGTTAGTTTACTTCGACAGCCTTGATACGGATGGCGATGCTGTCTCCGTCACGCTGTTGAACCCGAGCGGCTCTGTTGTCTCTGCCCTCAATGGCTCCAGCGCAAGCACAGATTCCCCAAGCCCGATTCAATTGCAACAAACAGGAACCTACACTTTGCGAGTAGAGGGAACCGGCGATTACGGCTACTCCTTGCTCGACTTGGGGGCATCCCAGACCCTGAATTTGAATGCCACTACCAACATCCCGTCAATCCCAGCTTGGGGAACAACCGCTTACAAGTTTGATGGCGCGGTGGGTCAAAAGCTGTATTACGACGGGCTGACCAATAACCCAGGCGTCTCACTTAAGTTAATTTCCCCCAGCGGCCGCCAAATCGCTAACTTTACAGCAGCAGAATATTGGACAAACTACGCAACAGATAGGCTCGATACCTTAACAGAAAGTGGTACTTATTAAGTAGTCAAACAAAATTAATTACACAAATAACTAATATGATATAATAAAAAATATCAAGGTGTGTTCAAAGAGGT
>NZ_JAUBOV010000133.1:0-11103 GCF_036700405.1 Microcoleus sp. T3_D1 | reverse complement strand
CCTTATTCTCTCCCGGCGCGGTGGCTCTAGTTCTTCTTTTGCCACCGTTCTCATCTTTATTTAGTCTAAACGACAGTAATAATGAAACAAACTTTATTGAAACTCCCCACTGAACCTCTGCTACTTGCGAATCCCAAAGTGGATAAGTGGATTATGGAAGTTAGTTTGCTATTTCCAGAGGTATTTGAATGGGAACCTCCTACATTCTTAGTCGATACTCAGTTTAGCGCTAAGCTTAATAAAGATGTATGCGTACAAATCAACGCCAATGCAGCTTTTCTTGAACGTCAATCCGTCCATTTAATTGAATGGGCAATCCGCCATCCTGCATTAAATTGGTGCGATCAAGTAAAATTGTGGACAGCAGCCGAATCTCTCTCGCTGCCGCCAGAAAATATCAAGCTGACCGTGTTAGCACTGCACCCAGCCCATCCGGGGACGAAGCGCGAACTCAGTTGGGACAGCCGGCAACACACACAGACAAGAGATTGGCTTGCGTCCGCGCTGGCAGGAAAGGCGATCTCGCCTGTTGCTGCTCGAAGAACATCACTGCCTGCGATCGCGCCCCTAACTCATTTCGACATTGAGGGAATTCCAGAGGTAGAGATTTAAGTGCGATATGCGATCGCGACGCTCAGAATCCGAATCGATCTCAACTTCCAGGTCAAGGCCAAAGGCCAATGGAAAATTTTCCATTGGCTGGCACACTCCCGCTAGCGCTTGCCAATACTGCCAGTGGCAAAAACCCGCCTGGAACGCCCAGTTTTACTGACAACTGAGTCTAGCGGGTCAGAGCCAAATTTCTTACCTGAAGTTGGCGGCGTTGGCGATTGGGATGGAACGTTACCTCCGGCGTCTGGCAGAGGCAGCATCCGTTCTGCTTCCTCAATGCGATCGTACAAAGCGGCGGTAAGCTGGTCAAGACTTGCAAGTTGCACCCGACTCTCCAGCCGTAGCCTAACCTCTGCATCCCAGAGGGCCTCACTCTCACTTTGCCGCTGCAAATCAGCTTTAGGAATAGGAATGGTCAGCGCATAAGGAATTGACCCCTCGCCGCCGGAACTGTAGCCGGGATTCGTAATTACACACCGTCCCTGGGGAAACCGCAAAATCTCATCCACTGAAAACAATGGCATTTTTTGAAGCGACTCGTTCCAACTAATAGATTGATTGCTTTGAGATTGACCGCCCATTGAACGGCTGGTAGACTTACTTTTGAGCAAAACTTCTTTTTCTCCGTAGCGTTCGGAGTATTTTTTTGCAGTATCAGTGTTACCCGGATTGAATAAAATATGAGTGCTGCAAGCAGAGGCGATCGCCGCCCCCATTTTCTCTCCGTACCCTTCGTACAGTTGCTCCAAACTCTGAATTCCTAGAATGAAACAAGCTCCATTCGAGCGATATTCGTTAATCCACTGCGGCATCCGATCCAATCGAATGGAGGGAAATTCATCGAGTGAAATAACCAGTGGATCTTTCCGAGGGCGACTTAAGTTGGACACAACGAGGAGGTGAATCGCGGCTGCTAGCAGAGGCCCCACGACGGAGCGCCGCTCGTCATCTAATTTGAAAATAATCATCTGTCGGCTTTCTATTTTCGTTGGGATGTCCGACTTTCCCAAAAATGCTCGCAACAGGTCAGCTTGGATAAAACTGCTGAACGTTCCGGCCGCTGTCGTCAGAATTCCTGAAATAGTTTTTTCTGCTTCCTTAGCGCTCAAAAATTGGTTGAAGCTGGTAGCGACCCACTCATCGATTCGACGGGATTGAACCGCATAGTCAATCCGCTTTACCAAATTTGGCAACCTCAAAATTGCATAGAGCATTGCCATGTCTGGATACCTAGAACCCTTGACTAATTGAAGGAGTGCTTTAGCCAATAAGTCTCCAGCTTTAGAGAAAAACTCATCACTTTTTCCATTGCCTGCACTCGCATTTCTATTAATAACCTGACCGATTTCCCCAGCCATGACCGAATCTTGAGGGGACTTCATAAAGTCGAGGGGATTAATGATGCCTGAATAAGGTTCTCCCGGTGCAAATACCGACACTTGGTAGCCATACCGCGCTGCCAGAGGTGCGTGGAGTTTGAGCTGATCTCCTTTCTTATCGTAGAGAATAATCGGAAATCCTTGCACCATTGCACTTTCTAGCGCCCGATCAATTGTCGAAAAAGTTTTACCCGATCCAGGTGCTCCAATTACTAAAGTTGACCGTTCTGCATGAGGGAGCCAAACAGTGGGAGAAGAACCCATAGCTGTCTGAATAGTGGTAACAAAACCTCTAAGTTTTTTTCCTTTCCACCAATAGCGAGGACTGCCACACCATAGCGTGACTTTATTATGTTTTCGTTCTTTAATTTGTTTCAAGGCAAGCTGAGTGGCTGCCATTTTTTCGGAAGTTCCGCATACTTTGCCAGTGGTAATTTTGCCCTTGCCGTTCCCTAGAAACCGAGACAGTAAGAGGAGGAAAATCAGCGCCCCTATTGTTAGATACCCATCCGAGTTATTATATTGTTGGAAAAGCCCGCCTAAGTCGATTGACGATAGAGGTGAGGGTTGCTGTGTTCTCCTTTGAGTTTGAGCGAGAACTGGAGTAGAGTTAGCCTGTGCTATCAAAAATTTAATCTCAAAATTCATAAGTATGTATTTGAATGCAAAAGTTGGTCGTAAGAGCAATTAAATCTGACCTGACTTGTAGCTACAACTTACTGTTGCCAGACAAGTAAGCTTAAATCAAAATTACTCAGTGTTAGTTCAGTCTTGGGAACGAGCAATTACAGCCCACAGTTCTAACTTTCGGTATAAAGCAACCAGCACTTGATATTATCCCTGCTAGCGCAGTTAACAGGATAGGAAGCAAAATTATTAAAAAATATTCTTACCGTGAACAAGAAACAAAAAGAGTGGCTGTCAGAGCTTTTGAAGAGACACCCGGACTATAAATTTTTAAAACGCAGCACCATCAAACTAGGAAGAGGCGACATCTCGCTAACTTTAGAACGTACAGAATGGATCTATATGGGAGCCGTTGAAGTAAAATATTCAGGAGCCTATCTACCTGGATTAAAGTGGCATTATCTTAACGCCCGACTATCCAGAACGGGCAAATTGCTTTCCGACTTAACCTACAACTCTAAAGTCGTGTCTTACCCTCACTGTCCGCTGGCGCCTGACTGGTTGACAAAATCTAACTTAGAAGAGGTGAAAATTCAGGAAGGAGAACAGATGAATTTCCCCTTTCACGAAGCTGTATTGATGGTAAGCCAGCCCCCGTTACTGAAAGGGAGTTTTTACCGAGCCAAGCGGTGGCATAGGCGCAAATCAGAACGATCGCCTGTAACAAACAGTCGCCGTACTCCAAAAACTTTCCAGCGCGAACTGCCATTTCTGAAGCCAAAAGTCCTAGCTCCCGATACTAAATTTGTCCCCCTTGCCGGTATTGATGGCTCTCTCGTACAGGTTCCTGAATATCTAATCAAGTTGTTAGAAGAAGCCAATGCTAGCCCATCCGAAAGAGCAGATGCAGCTTCTTTGTACGCGATCGCGGGTTTGAAAGGAGCCATCAATTTTGTTGAAGGGCTACCTCTACTGCGAACAATAGGAATAAACGCTTTACCGAGCGTCGATCGCGCCAAATATTGGCAGCGAGGAAATTAAAAGCATTGTGAGTGCTTGATTCTGATAATAGCGCAACTTCAGAAATTGCTGAAGCTGCGCGAGCGCTTTCACAATCGTTCTTTTTTTGCACACTTAATTAGTTTTCCTCACGATTCGGTAGTTCTGTACTACCAGTTATTTTTTTATGAGCGTTTAAATTATTTGACAAGATTACTAGGCTTAACTGTGCTACATCTTACCCTTTTAAAAGGTAAGGCTACCGCCTTGCAGGAACTGCAATGTCACAAACTTTTAGAATGGTTAAAACCAATAGCAAAGCTAAAGCAAAAAGCTCAAGTAACGCAGGAACGACTGAAAGCACAATCCCACTTCAGTCAGAAGACCTCAATTTTGAAATTGACCCCGAACTCCTAGAACCCGGTCACAATCAAGTAAGGCGACCAATTCTGCCCTATGGCATCGTCATCAACGAACAAGTGGCAGGAATATTAATTCCAGAGGATCAGCTAGAAAAAGCCAATTGGTTTGTCATGCCAACAGAAGAGGAAATGACTACAATTGGACTAACAGAAGATGTTACAGGTCTGCTGTTCTCTAAATGCCACTTATGCGTGTTGGGATTCATCCCTGAATACATTCGTTACAAAAATGACGTTCCCGATTTAGGCGGTAGTGTTGTCGGGCTGTACGAAGAGTATAAAGCTCAACTCGATAAAAAGATAATGGATGTTGTTAGCGAACACGCCATTGTCTTCTTGGATGAAAACAATCGTCCCAGACACAGCACGCCTATTGTCGTCAGGTTTAAGAATGTTGCGCTTTGGAGCTTTAAAGCAGCCAGAGACGAATTCTACCGTTTGTTGGAAAAAGCATTTGCCGACTATTTCCAAATTCCTTTCAGCGGGAAAACCGATAAATGGCGGAGCCTCGGCATCCTAGAGGTGGAGTTCAAAGGAGTTAAAGAAGGTGAAGGCTCTAATAAGAGCTACTGCTGCAAAACTGTCAGCTATACCAAGCCAACTGCTGATAATTTTCCCTTTCTATATCTGGGACGCCCGCAGCATAAAAATGCGATTTGGGGGCTGCACGATATCATTGCCGGATTCACTGAAACTCCTGCATTACCAGGTACAGCCGAACCGCAAATTCAAGTGCTGCCACCCGCTGCTCGTAAAATAGAAAATGGAAAAAAGCAGACCGCCAATCATAAATACCCTCGGAAAATTGCCGCTGAAGTAATAGAAGAAGAGGATGATTTCAATGACTTAGATGAAGAAGAGGAATTCGACGATGATTTTGATGCGGAAGCAGATGACTAACAGCCTCGGTTAGTTCTTTTTCAAGAAGTGCCTCATATCCAGTTAGGGAGCGAGGCATTTTTTTATTGGTGCGGAACAGGAGCTCGCTAACAGATAGTCAAGCTCAAATATAACTTTTCTCAGTAACATGAGGTACGCTCGCAGATAGGGCTGACGGGCTGACGGGCTTGCCTCCATTCCCGCCTACCTCACTTTATTGAGAACTGCTATACTTTAAACTCGCCTATTGCATTTTATGGGGAAGCTCAATCAAGGAACTGTTAGCTAACTGGTACTGGCGACCGTTGAAGCAAAAAAACAACTGCCGAATACCATTTTGTGAGTGCTGCTGTACTTGCAAGCAAGGCAAATCAGAGGTTTTTGAGGGGTCACTTACTACTTGAATTAGCGGTCTCTTAGGTGGCAAGTTGTCGTTTAAATAACTAGCAAATACACGAGTAGTAGAAACGTTTTTTCTGAATAAATACCCAGCATATAAGCAACCTCCTGCTCCACAAACTCCAGGGCTGTTAAAATTAAAAATAACTAACCTGCCTGCTGGTTTGTTTACAGCCCAAGCCAACACATTTGATGCTGAATCCTGGGGGTTAAGCTCAGAATTTTCGGCAACTATGCCTTGAACATTTTCAACAGGGATGAGTCTAGTAGCAGGTGTCCATGAAATCGTTGTAGCACTCGCGGTACAACCAGTAGTTCCTAACAACACTGATAGCAGCAAGAACAAGACCACTCCAAAGCGGAACCACCGCCCAATAAATAAAAACGATGATACTCTGGACCCCGAATTATTTAGGGAATTAGAAGCGGGGTTTGGGAGTTTCTTCGGAGAAGGTTGAGAAAACAGTAATAAATTTTTCTTTCCAGCTATGATTGGTGGCTTTCCTATGTGTTCTGAACCTGAAGTTAGTTGTTGATTTTTGCTAAACATTGATTTGACCTCCGCGAACTATTTTCTATGTAGATGTCATACCAAATCCGGTTATGACAGACACCTTGCAGATTTACTAAATCCGGTTATGACAGACACCTTGGAGATTTACTAAATCTGCTTTGAGCAAAGGTTTTATTGTTGCTTGTAGGACTCTTACCTTCATCTGATTTGGTATCGGTATCAGTTCTTTGGGCTGGTTTTACTAAGTGGAGGAACAGTAATGCCAACCTGCTTAAATGCCCAAAGCTCTTCTTCCGAAAATCGCCAAGTGGGTTCTCCAAAATTCGGCTGCAAGGTAGAGCGGAACTTATCAATACTCCCTGCCTTGTTGATGGAGTAACGCAATTCCCCCAGAGCGATTTGCCTTGCTATCGGCAGCTTGACAGTGCGGCTGTAAGGATAAAAATCGTTCGTCGGGTTGGAATAAAGCAAGCTACACTGCGTCTCTTGGAGAGAAACCAATACAGAAAATGGCACGGCATCTCCCTGCAAATAGGCATCGAACAAGCGATATTGAGTGCGGCCATCTGTTACTTCAGTTACAAACTCTGTCCTGAGAGTCCCTAGACCAACAGGAAGGCAAGCTGAAGGGAAATCAGCGTTCCGAGTCGGCTGGCTAAAAGCTGGGGGATGGGTGAATAAACTGCTCGACAAATAAACCAAAAAAGCTGTTAGCAAGCCCCAGGTAAATTTCAACATAATTGTCCGTTTTTTCAAGGAAATCATGGTGCAGAACATCTCCGTTTAATTCAAATTCCTTCTTGAGATGGGTTAACAGCCGTTCCATTAATGCGGGTTTCAAAGTGCAAGCTAGGGTCTGCCGTTGTCCCAGTGCTGCCTAGTCCGCCTATGACCTGACCTTGAGAAACGCGATCGCCAACTTTGACTTTCACTGAACCTTCGCGCAGATGAGCATACCGAGTTGTGCGACCGTTGCCGTGCTCAATTTCGATCCAGTTGCCGTAGCCACCGCCGCAGTTCTGTAACCCTTCCTGGCAGTTAGACACCGCTGTCTTGACAACGCCGCTGCCAACAGCTTTTACCGGACTTCCCATGGAGCCGGCAATTCCAATGCCGTTATAGATTTTCCGCACCCCGGAAACCGGACGAGTTCGCATCCCAAAGCGGCTGGTTACTGGCCCATTCGCAGGCTTGATATACTGACTCGTGGATGAACCGCCGCCGGGGGCAGCACTCGCAGAATTAGAGGATTGCGCCGCACTGGAAGTCGGAACGCAAGCAGCAGCATTCGACTCCGCGATCGCCCTACCTCCCTCTCGATAGCGCCTCAAAACATCCTGTCCGTAACTTGAGAGAGTTAAACGACCGAATGTATCGGTTGAAGAGCCGTCAACTTTGGAGTAGTCGCCCCCGAAATGCTTTTGAGCTACTCGCTCAATTAGGCGATCGCCACTAAAAAAACTCCCAGTAGTAGGGTCTTTTTCTTGAGAGGTGGCATTCAGCTTAGAAGCGAGACTTTGAGCAAAAACAGCTTCTCGATCGGCAGGCGGAAAAAATTGAAAAAGTTCTGCTTGAGTGGGTTGATAACCGCCTCGCAGTTTGGCTAAAAATTGCGTACCCCCTGGTTTAGATGAAATTGAACTAGCAGCGTACTCGTCGTAGTTTATAAACTGGTACTTGCCCAACGGAACCCGGCAATTATTTCCGCCATCAACGCAAGCATTAACGCCGGCATTCTCGTAAGAACCGCTGCTTTCAATACTGGCGATCGCTTCCGACAAAGCGGGAACATTGACTCCTTGAACATTGCCAACTAACGCTGGCGCTGGTGCAGTGCTACCAGGAGGGCAAGGAACATTAATATTAGCTGCTGTAGCTACGCCTTTTGTAACAGGAGAAGATACTCCGCCGCGAACTGCCCCAGTTGGTACAGAGGAAGAGCCGCCAGAGGACGATCCCAGCGCCCCAACGAAAATGGGAGAATTAACCCGATAGGTGAAGAAAGGTACTGGGCCAATGAAATAAGGAGAGCAGCCGCAAGGCGAACAAAATCGGAAGAATAGAGCCGTATCAACGGTATCGGTTCGCTCGTCCGGTTCCATGACTACTACTTTAAAAGCGCTGCCAAAAGGCAATCTTCCCGTCGGTTCCTTGCCGCCGTTGACACCTTTAAGACAGCCCGATCCGCCCTCGACTTCCTGGTACTTACCGCTAATCCATTGCTTGCCTTCGAGCGAACCGCGAGCGTTCCGACCCGAATTCTCCAGATCGTCTAGTTCGATGTAAGCGCAATCATTTTCTTGGCAGTTAACTGAGAATCCCTGAACGTCTGAGCCTGATATCGTCTTAGTTCGCCGTCGCTCGGCGGGACCATAAACCGCATCAATTCTCATTACTAAATTGCCTAATTCTGCTATTGGATTGGGAAAACTAGACAGAGGTAAAGCATTCAGCCCAGGTACGTCTTTAATTAAGGTTGTTTGCCAATCTGAAAACGCGCCAAGTTGAGCGCTGCTTAAGTTCGGAATCGAAGATATTGAATACTGAGACAGGTCAATTTCTCCCAGTTTCAACTGACCTAATTGTGGATTGGAACTGAGAACCAGCTCTAGAGTGCGATCGGCTACATCAATGCCAGCAGCTTTTGTGGCTAGAAGTCCCGCCACCGGCGCAATCTCTGCGACTTTAAATTGACCGAGAAGAGGGATAGCCTGAACTAACTGATTTAACGACTGCTTGGCAACTAAAGTAAATGCGCTTAAAGCTACGCTATCTAAATTCAGACCAGCTTGCTGCGCGACAAAACCGAACGATAGCAATTCTGGTTGCAAAGCTTGGCTGATATCGCCCAACATGATGTACTGGTCAGGAGTTTGCCCTGCTGTCCAACTTCGGCTCAAATCATAGCCAACTGCCTGCTTGTACTCTCCCGCTGAAAGGCTTCCAGATTGACTGATGGGTGGCATTTGAGAAAAAGAAATTTGTGTCCAATCTGGCAAGAGGGCGTTAACTGAAGTAGGATTTCCTTGCCTGTCCATCCCTGGTATTTCTAAAATTTTGGTTGGCATTTCAGTTGTATCAGCAGGGGTTCGTGCCATAGCAAATATTGGTTGCTCAAACAAAATGGAAACTATTAAGACTAGAGAGAATAACGATACTGATAATTGCCAGAATCTTGTTGATAATATTCTTCTCATGTTTGTGCAAAAAACTTTGGTTATTGGTTGAGGATACTGTACAAAAGTTAAGCAATTAAGTGGGAGAAAGGAACCCACCGAACTTGATGAGGCTGCAATTGCGCTTCTTAAAATAAATGAAGCAGCCTACCGAGGCTTTACATGGAGCAGCCTCGGCGTAAAACACTACAACTCTAAGTCACCGCCGTCGAAATGAGAAGTAACTGTTTGATTTTGATAGGAATTAGCGTCATTTACCCCTCCCTCAAAATAAGGGTTAGGGTTAGCAGCCGTCTCCGTCCACGGAGTATCTGCTAAATTCAAATCGCCTTCAAAAACGTTTTCTCGATAGCCATCAGCAAAGTAGTCGGGAGCCCCGTACCCCTCTGTTTGCTGACTGCTATAACCGTTGCTTTGATATCCGTTAAGGGAGGACTCGCACGGGTTACTTTCATAGCCGCTAACAGCATAGCCATCAGCGCTGTAACCGGGTTCATTGCCATAGATATTGTTTTGCTCGTTCATAAATCTTGTAGCTACAAAGTAGTAAGAATCAACAATTCAGCATAGCTAGGGATAACGAGTGGGGGTTTCATCCGATAGTCGTAATTAAACTACCGCCTATCGGCGGATAGGCTACGGCGCCTTAGTCTATCTGCAAACAACCAAGACCTACTGCTATTGCACGAAATAAAATATAGCGCTGGCATCGCTCTTAATTTCGCCCGCCTTCCATCCAGCAAGGTGGGTAAAAATTACTCAGAAATATAGAGGCGCGTATCTCTGCCGAATTGTTTGCCCAACAGACGGCGCAAATCCCTGTAACTGAATTCGCTACGCGATTTTTCTGACCTTCATTTGTCCCATAATTATCCTTCAAAAAGATATGACTCAGCTAAATCTGTTAACGCCCGAATTACTTGAAGAAATTACCACTCACCCTGTAAAACCTCAGTCCGGCATTTTGGAAAAGCTGAAGCTATTAGCCCAGATAGGTATGCACCGCGACTTAATAGCCGTGCTACTGGAATTGACCGGAATTCCCCTTCCCCTTTTACGTTATTATGCAGGCCCATTAGTTTTACACAAAACCCCCTGGTCAGAAAGCATACCTGACTGGTTGAAAACGGCTTGCTTATCCGATAGGCTCGATTTGATTGTAGAGGAGCACAGCAACAGAATTGTAGGGAATTACTGCACTTCTACAGAAGTCGTGGCTTATATGATGGGAGCTACATTTGAAGCTCCTCTGCACCACAGTTATTACAACGTCTATATGTGGGCAGCACAAGACACATTGACAAGACATAATCGGCTACCAAATGGTTACAACTTGTCCGAATTAGCTGAATTTTCAGCGGTGAACTTTGACAGCATCCAAAATGATTATTACCATCTAGCTAGAGCAATTAGGAAAAGCGTTGTCCGCCATGCAGCATCTCAAGGCTGGGGCAAACGTAAATTGTCCCAAGATAAAAGCGCTGATGCAGATTTACCGACAGAAATGGTAACAACTAAGTCACCAAAAGATAAGTCAAAAGTTGAAGGGCAATTGACTTTATTTTAACATGGAAAAAAAGGCAATCTTCGCCAAGAATAGCCATAATAGCAGCAAAATTAAAATGAAAGATACTTCATCGCTTGCAGAAATGCTATATGAGCGAATCCGAGAAGCTCCACCTTATTCCTGGTTTCCGTCTCCTCCAGAGCTAATTGAGCTTATGATTGAAGAAGCTCAATTTGTTTCAGGAATCTACGCCTTAGAACCAACAGCAGGAGACGGCTTATTGGCGCAGGCTATGGTTAGAGCGGGTGCAATCGTTGATGTAATTGAAATAAACCCGCTGCTCCAACAACTTCTGTTTCAAAAAGGGTTCAATCTAGTTGGAAGTGACTTTGTGAACTACCCCAACTAAACTGACGTTATAGTTGGGGCTTCTGTACTCACAAGGGAATGCCAAAGATGAGACTTTCGTCCCCTCTTTGGTCTTACTCCCCCTCCTACAGCAGAGACGGCTGAGGGAGCATAACACTTATGCGATGAGTAGAAATACTCACCAATACTATGTCCCTCATTAGTCCATAATTAAATATGT
>NZ_JAUBOV010000132.1:0-11364 GCF_036700405.1 Microcoleus sp. T3_D1 | reverse complement strand
GCTAACTTTACCCCAGAAATGGGAGTTTGGGGCAACCATTCCCCAAAAATCGGAGAGGTTGCATAAAATTCCCTCTCAGACCCCGAAAGGGGATTTAATTCAATGTAAAGCCGTCCTATAAGGACGGGGCTTCAGACCCAGTTTTTTGGTGATGACTAAAAGTTTACACAACAACCTGAGATTTAAAAGCTCTCTGCATCGGCGGTTAAGTTCCGGCCTTATCAGAGTAAATCATCTTTTTGTTCTAAAAGGTGGGGGAGCTGTCAAGGTTGGTGGGAGGAATGCGCCAATTTTCGGGTTATGTGGTGTTTGCCTGAAGTCAATATTCAGTTGAGTTCAGGTAATTCTGTTCGAGCAAATTAATTAAAATCCAAGTCGGGAGGAATTTTTCATGTCTATTCGTCTTTATGTTGGCAATCTACCGAAGGAACTCGATCGCCAAGAATTGCAAGAAGTTTTTGCACCGGAGGGCGAATCTGTTACCACAAAGGTAATTACAGACCGCAAAACTGGAAAATGCAGAGGATTTGGTTTTGTGACGGTGCTAACCGACGAACAAGCCGACCAAGTTATTGAGAAATATAACGGCTTGATGTTCAAAGAAAACCCGCTGAAAATAGAGAAGGCACTGCCCCGCTCTAAGGGTAAATCTGAAAAGGGCGATGAAGATCAGCAGCAGTCGTCGCCGCAGTCACCGCAGTTGGTGTCGGCATCGGCGTCGCCGTCGCTGCCTGTCCCTGCGCCGCAGCAACAGCAACGCTCGTCGGCTCCCCCTAGTCAAGGTGGAGGCGCCTCCAGCAAAAGCAATCGCCGTCGGGGTGACAACAACAAGTCTCGCCGCAATCAGTCAGCAACAACGGTGTCGAGCGCTGATTCGGGCTCGGTGCAGCCAGATCCGCGCTGGGCGAGTGCTCTGGAAGAACTCAAGCAAAGATTGGTGGAAGCTCAGACTACTAATTAGTCAAAAATGGCGGCTAATTGCTGCTGTCTCTCGACTTTGGTTGACTGAATGTATCTGGAAGTGCGATCGAGAATGCGTCAAAAAACCCTGTTCTCGATCGCACTATAATTTATTGCAAAAAAACCTGTAATATCATGTCCTATCAATTACCATTAATATGGTAGGGGCGGGTTCACCAACAATACCCGCCAATAATTGACAATCTCAAAAACCCGCCCCGGCCGGGTTCTTACGGTCAATCGATCGCACCAGTCCCAATTCTTTAATCGAAAAAGGTATAAGTCCTCTTTATTCGATCGGCCCGAATTCGATTGTCTCAATAAAGTCAAAAATCTTGTTCATAATTCCCTCAACTTCAGACTCCAGGGAACCCAATTCATTCCCCTCCTGATAAATGCGCTGACAGCTTACCGTGTAGCAAAAATCGTCAGCAATAAAAGCCATAAGTCCCCGGTAAGCATCCAACCGAGTCAGAGGGCGATCGTTTTCTTGCACGCTGATAGTTGCACCCGCAGGCAAATCTAAAACCACGAAATAAGCTTCTTCATCTTCTAAATATTCCGCGTGGAGTAACTTAGAATTGGGAACATTAGCAAGAATTGCCTGAGAAACAAAATTGTCGAGAAAAGACTTGAGATAACCTTCCTCGCCAACCGACTCGATTGTTTCTTCCACTTCACCAGCAACAGGGAAATAATCTATTTTGAGCAAAACGCCAAAGTCGTCAGAAAATGCGACACAGCTTTCTTGCTCATCAATTTTACCGCCTCGTTCCTCGTCAACGGGAATGGGAACGCTAAAATTGCCTTCAGGAGATACGTACCATGCCGCATCGAAATCAGACTCTTCGCCCTCCACTTCCGAGTAAGCAGCAATTACATCCTCAATAATTTCTGCAGCTTCCTCGTCTTCCACACCTAATGCTTCCTGGAATTCTTGGAGAAAAGCCTGGTGCTTCTCAGAGATTTCGCCATCTCCGACAAACATTGCTGCGGTTATTGCAAAAGTATCCAACACTAACTCATCTGGCATAGATTCGCAAGCAGTATTAAATAATGCTCCTAAACCGTCTTGGGCGACAATACCGGCGAGTCTTTGAAACATTGCTGACATATCATCTTCCGAGTATTCAGCAAATATTTCTGATTCCCAAAGTATGCTTTCTAAGATATCAGCATCCGTATCAGGGGCATTTGCCTCGGCTGCGACAAGTGCTACCGCTGCTACAGATTCTTCTAAAGTCAAGCTTGCTTCGGATTGGTCTTCTGAATTGAATATTTTATCAAACTTGCCCACAGGTTTTGCCCCGCTAGTGTTTAGTTTTGCTATTCATAGCAAATATATGGCATAAAAAGATAGTAGTCAGGGATACATTTACTTTTTGCAAAATCCCGCCAGTCAATGTAGGGTGCGTCTAGCCTTACACCTTACCACTGGTGAATATCAAATCTCCAATTAACTTACCAAGGACTGCCAATTATTGTGAATCCGGCCCAAAAGTTCGGGTGAGAGAAATCTGCATTTGCTACTTGTGTGGCTTGATTAATGTCGATCGCGCCTTGAGTTCCCCGCAATTGACCGTCTTTTACTACAATTTGTTTGTGGATCATTGCCAGTTGAGCTTTTCTGAGCGCTTCAGCTTTTATTGGCGCCGATCGCAAATTGCCATAAAACTCGGTCATCAACGCCAAAGTGCCGATATCATTAACTTTCCACAAACTCGCCAAAGCTGATTTTACACCGCTGCGGACGGCCAGTCCAGCAAATCCCATTTCTGCTGTATTGTCGCCGATCGCAGTTTGGCACGCACTCAGCACTAATAATTCTACTTGTCGGCGATGGTACCACTTCGCCGACCTAAATTCATCCAGCGCCAAAGAGCTGTCCCACAAATCAATCTCAGCTTCTTTTCTTCCATTTTCCCCTGGAGGAAAACTGGCGTGAGTAGCTAAGTGAACGATTCCAAATGCCTGTTGTTCTCGCTGTTTTCTCAGGTTTTGCAGGGTAAATTCTTGATTGAGAAAAGAGCGACCTTGCCACAAGGGAAATGCTGCTGGATTTTGCGTTTCTGTTCTCCTCCCGGCGATCGCAGATAATTCGAGCGGCACCGCAGCCAAACGCTCTTTCTGGGTGTGTGGAAACTCTGAAGCACCCATTGCTAAAACTTGAGCGTTTTTCAAACTTTGATACTTTGTGTTACTGAGGCTGACACTGGGAATTGAGCCGAGGCTGTACTTTTCTACTAGAAATTGCTTGCCGTCGTGCAAAGCGGATAGTGGCAGTTGGCGCAAACCTGCATCGAATGAAAAAATTAGCGTATCAATATTTAACGATTCCAATTCTTTAGATATTGGTGCAATTAACCATTGGTAAAGTTGCTGCGCGTTTTCCAAATATGCTGTATCTTGGGAACTTTGTGGCTGTGCCAAATAGCCCTGAAAAAGATTCACAGTTTTTAGCAGTGTTTTGCTGTTAACCGGCGCTTGTTTGAGAATAGGAGGCCCGTCGGGAACTACTAACACTAGCGACACTTCTTTGAGCCGGACGATCGCGTAAACAATTACAGCTTGCTTCCCGGTTTCCTCCTTAATTGTTTTGAGAGTTTCTCTTAGATATTGAACGTTGATTTTTTTATCTGTGAAATTTTCCCCATAATAATTTTCGTAGTCTTGTTCAAAGAGTTGGTCAATTAGAGCAACCGCATCATTAGCATTACCTTGCTCTAAAGTTTGTTCGACGAGCGACCTGCTAATTTGTGAGGGAAAGATATTTGGGATATCTGCGGGTAAGGGATTTTCTGCGATCGGAGGGGGAGTGGGAGTTGGTGCGGGAATTGGCGCTGGTGCGGGGGCAGGAGTTGGAGTTGGGGCTGGTGTTGGTGCGGGCGCTGGAGTTGGTGCTGGTGCTGGTGTTGGTGCGGGTACTGGATTAACGGGAGGTGATTCTATTTGCGGCAGAGAGATTTGGGGAATATTTGCCAACCAATTAGTAGGGTTTTCAGGAGGTTGTTCTGGAGGAGGCGTCTCGGCGGGAGCGGGATTTAAGACTATGTATCCGTCGGGTTGTTCGGTGGAAGAAGCGCCAAGCTGCGGCGGGTTTTCGGGAGGGTTTTCTGAAGCTGGGATAAAGGTAAGATTGGGTGTTTCAACAACGGGCGGTATGTCGATCGATATTTGTCGATTATTTTCTAGTTGAAAGCCAACTCTGGTATTTCCAGTTTCAGGATTTAGCTCGAAAGAAGTTTCAGCACCCAATAAATCGCCAATTAAAAAAGCTAAATTTTGTTGGGGAGTCTGGCTGGGGCTGACAGCGGGCGCGGGTACGATCGCACTTGCGGGCGCGGGTACGATCGCACTTACAGGCGCGGGTACGATCGCACTTGCAGGTGCTGGCTGAATTGGAGCTAAGGGCTGGGTTACGGAGGCAATAGGGGCTGTGGGCGCGGGATTTGGTGCGTTTGAAGGTTTGGGGGCGATCGCAGGTTGAGTGGCGAGGGAGGAGTTGATTTGGGAAACAGAGGGAAGGGTAGGCCTCGAAGCTATGCGGGCAGCAGCGTTTGGGGTTGTGGGTGTTGAGGGCTGTGTGGGGCGCGCGCGGGGTGGCAGTACGAATGAATCGGGCAATTGAGGTAGTCGGAAGTCGATGGGAAAACCAGGTATCGGATCGGGTGTTGCCGAAGGTGCGATCGAAGTTTGGGGAATTGGGGCAGGTGGGATAAATATTTGGCGAATTGGGAAAGGTGCGATCGAGCTTTCGGGAGTTGGGGATGGTGCGCTCGAGCTTTCGGGTGTTGCCGAAGGTGCGAGGGGTAAACGCGGTGGGAGTTGCGGTGGGGGTGTGGGTGCGGGCGCTGGAGTCGGTGTTGGGGAAGGCGCTGGAGTAGCTGCGGCTGTGGGTGCGGGCGTTGGAGTAGCTGCGGCTGTGGGTGCAGGCGTTGGAGTAGCTGCGGCTGTGGGTGCGGGCGTGGGAGTAGCTGCGGCTGTGGGTGCGGGTGTTGGAGTAGCTGCGGGTGTCGGTGCGGGCGTTGGAGTAGCTGCGGGCGTTGGAGTCGCTGCTGGTGTGGGTGCAACTATTGGCGGCGGTACGGAAATAATTTGAATGCGATCGACATCCTGTCTGTGAGTATAGAGATATTCGCGATCGGGCAAAATTGTTTGAATAGGATTAGAATTTCCCCTAGTAATTGCACCCGCCGTTCCATTTATGGCAGAATCACCGACAATAAACGGCGTTAATCCTGCGCCTCCGTGGCGGATAATTATAGTACCGCCGCTGCTATCTCCAGCATTTCCAGCGGTAGAAATGCTAGCATTGATGCCGTTTCTGTCTGTGAACGAATTTAGCGATCGAAAAAACCTTCCCATCTGAATCTCAACATTTCCGCCGGTACCGCTGCCGAGACTTTGAGCATTAATTTGATTCACAGTAATATTGCCAGAATTGCTGCGGTTATAGGCCGTGACATTCCCTGCGTTCATCTGCGCCGAAGAGTCAATTTTACCAACAGTAATACTTCCGGTAGCGTCGAGCAAGATACTGCCGCCATTACCAGCAGACGAGGTATTGATATCGCCCGCAGTAATATTAGTTCCAGCATTCAAATCGATATTGCCGCCCGTGTTAGGGGAAGTCGCATCAAGATTTTTTGTTGTGATTTCTCCGTTCTCACTAAACAAAGAAATTCCGGTCGGTGAGATAATATTTTTGGCGGTAATATTATTCGTAGTAATAATGTTAATTGCAGCGGAACTTTCGGGGATATCATCTTGAATATTGACGCTGTTGAGGGGAGCAACACTGCCCACAGCACCACCAAAGTCCACACTTCCGGCATCGGGTTGAACAGTCAGACTGTAAGGCCCGTCAACTGTAGACTGAAAAGTAATATCGCCCGTCTCTAAAATTTTGACCGACAGGTTATCACCTAATGTTACCGGAGCGTCAAAAGTAATGTTATTGCGGTTAGTTGCGATCTTGCCCTTGGCAGTAATAGAATCATTTGCCTGGACATCAATATTGCCACCAGTCACAGTAATACTGGGAGCGAAAGTGCGGGAATTAATATCAGATGTCGAAACAGTTCCGCCAGCATTTATGGTGATATCTCCGCCTTTACCCTTGGCCGCAGCGGTAATAATTGGGCCGGCAGTTGTGTCGATATTACCGCCGCTTTGAATGCGAAGATTTCCGCTATTGGCGTTGAAGCCGCTTAATAATAGGGCGCTACCAATTCCTGCCGTACTGATGTTGGTGCCAGCTTCGAGGGAAATATTACCGCCGTTGTTGCCGCCGATCGCGTTAATGATTCCTGCCGTAGTGTCGATCGCGCCGCCGCTTTTAAACGTGATTGAGCCGCCGTCTTGAGTACCACTGGCTTGAATACCACGAGTAGTAATGTTGCCAGTGCTGGCGGTAATATTAACACTTCCACCCTGCAATTTTCCGCCAGAATTGACATTACCTATTTGAATATTACCGTTAATCGTAGATAGAGTAATGTTGCCACCATTCCCATTAGGAGAACGAGTCGATAATAAATCTAAGCTATATCCTGGTATTTCACTTGGTGTTTCTATGCCATTCTTAGCTTGGAGGTTGATATTGCCAGCATTGCCACTAATATTAGCTTCGGTATTGAGAATGCCTGTGCTAATTTTACCATTCATGCTAGTGAGGCTAATATTACCGCCGCCAGTATCACCTGGTATGTACACGCCTGAAATGCTTAGAAGATTAATATCGCCATTAGCCAAAATGGTTACATTACCGCCAGTACCCTTGCTGTCAGATCGGGCATCTATGGAGCCAGCTACTGAGTTTGCCGATCCAATAGAGATCGCACCTCCACTTGAAAGAAAAATATTACCAGGAGTATTACCAATTGTATCGATCTGACCGGGAGAAATTATAATGTCACCATTGGTAGTCTTGAGGGTAACATTCCCACCCGTTGGGCCTTGAGGGCCACCAGCGCTGATGCTATTCCCAATAAGATTAATTCCATTACCAGCCTCCATAGTTATATTACCACTAACACCATTACGAGAATCGGAATTAACACTCCCTTTTAAGCTAAGGCTCTTATCACCTATCAACGTTATTGCCCCACTATTTTGCAAGGCAGATGAACCAATGCTATTAGTAGTAATATTGCCGCCCGCACTGAGATTAATTGCGCCACCTCTGTTAGTTGAAGTGAACAAGGAACTTTGCAACTGACTTGTAATGATATCGCCCTTAGTGTTGGTAATATTAATATTTCCACCCTGCAATATACCAAAAGTATCTACGCTACCAATATTAATATTTCCATTAGTAGTAGATAAAGTAACGTTGCTGCCGTTGCCGTTACTAGAAGTACCCGCGATAATTCCTGTTGTCGGTGTTGTAATGCCGGTGCTGGCTTGAATTGTAATATTTCCAGCAGCGCTATCGCCCGTTGTATCGATCGTTCCGATATCGATTGAACCGCCGCTCGTAAGTGCGATCTGCCCGCCGTTTTGATTCGCCTTTACATTGAGATTGCCAGTCGTAATAGTGCCACCTGCATTCAAAGTAATATCGCCGCCCTTCTTGAGATTGCCCAAACTAAGTCCAGTAGAAAGTGTACCTGTAACGATGTTGCCTCCAGCAGTTAAAGATATTATACCACTACTATCATCCATTGTCTGACCTGTATTAATACTTCCTGTTTGAATGTTGCCTTTGGCTTGCATAATTATAGGGACTGTATTATTTAAAGTAGGACTATAAGCCGCAAAATATCCTGTTTGAATGTTGCCGCCAGATTGTAAAATTACCGCTCTAGAACCGCCCCAAATCAATTCATAATCCGTAGGAGGGCTACCATAAGCTGTAGCGGTAGAGGTAATTGTTATATTTCCATTAAAAATAATATTTCCCGTACCCGAAGTCGTATCTATTTTGATAGATGGACCTATATAAGTTCCCGAAATAATAATGTCACCTATAGCTTGCATAATTACAGGCCCTGCGTTCTTGGTTAGAGAGATATAAGTATCAATACCTCTTGTTTGAATCTTGCCGCCAGATCGCAAAATTACCGCTTGCGAAGTACGCAGAATAAATTCATCCGTGCCGGGAGTACCGCTAGTAATATTTGTGTCTGGACTCGTAATACTTATATCTCCATTAAAAATAATATTTCCCGTACCCGAAGTTGTATCTACCTTAAGGGAAGCCCCCGTATATCCTCCAGAAGTATAATCATTAGGCTGCGTAAATATTGGATCGTACAAACTGGTAAAATTAGCAGGTTTGCCCGAACGATCGAGAATTGACATATTATTGCCACTGCGAAAGTGAGCATCTGTAGATATGATGCCATCACTCACTAAAGTCAAATTTCCACCGCTGACAAATGGCGTTTGTGAAAGATGATTCAGCGCCAAAATATCGATACTTTGATTTCCCCGAATATACAGATTGCCGCCAGCATTCGCCACAAACGGATTTGCCACACTATCGCGCACCCGCACAGTATCGTCAGCCAGCAAATTCAAATCGCCCGTTGTACGCAACAGACTTTCAACTAATGTCAAATTGTGATTAGCTGACAGCGTTGCAGTCTCCGCACTTACTTCTTTAGCAGCGACATCTCCATTCTCTACCTGCAAACCAGAACCAGTTAATTCTATTTGCCCTCCAGCATTGACTGTCACCCCCGTTGCACTTCCACCGCCACCAGTCAACAACTGCGGCAAAAATGCAACTGGCAACACCCAATTTTGAGGCAAACTCCCCGCGACAGATTGCGGTTGAATCTCCAAACTTAACAGATTTCCCGGTTGACTAATTCTGACTAAACTCTCACCCGGAACCGCCGCAACAGTAATATTTCCTCCCGGTGCAGAAACTTGTCCCGTACTCAAAACCGTGCCGCCCAATAAAGTTAAATTTTGCCCTTGTCCCACTGCCAAATTGCCTAAATTGATAATTCCCCCCGGCTGTGTATTTGTAAAAGCAAAAGTATTAGGATTTCCGACTAATTGAGTATAATTATTTGTACCAGCCGCACTAAACCAGTTATTGCCAAAACCGAGGCCCGTCGCAGTAGTCGCAGTGAAAGCACTAGGCACGTTCAAACTGGCATTTGTTCCGAAAACAATCCCCGCCGGATTCATTAAAAATAAATTGGAATTGCCGCCCGTTATTTGAATTAATCCGTTAATCAGCGAAGCATCGCCGCCGACAACTCGCCCTAAAATATTGCGGATATTAGGATTAGATATAAAATTGGCAGTTTGCCCTTGAGTTAAACCAAATTGCTGGAAACTGTGAAAGAGATTTGCACCGTCGCTTGATTGTTGGCCGCCGTTGATGTTGAATTGGTTGCCAGTGGGAGTAATTTGAGTATTCGTGCCGTCGGTTGCGGGGGTGATTTGGGCTGTGGCTGTTTGGGATGCGGGAAAAAGTCCTATTTCCCACATTGCTAAGGTGGTGAAGGAGAGGAATGTTAGGAAAAAGCGCGGTTTTTTGTGTGTGGATTTCATGGTGTTTTTAATATATGTTATGATGAGCGTCAATTCACCTACCAATAAATTACAATATCACAATCCCGTAGGGGCGGGTTCACCGAAATATATGACACCCAACGACGGATATTAAAAACCCGCCCCCACCCCACCCAAATATTAATAATTCATTGAATTTAACCCGGTGGCGGGGATGTTGTTTGGGGTAATTGGTTGGGTGCGGGCGGGTTTATTAAAATTGTTTTTGGGTGACAAAATCCCTGGCGAACCCGCCCCTACGAATTTTGGTTATTGCGATCGTAGATTCATCAACAATAGATTATAATATCACCATCCTGTAGGGGCGGGTTCACCGAAATATATGACACCCAACGACGAATCGTAAAAACCCGCCCCCACCCCACCGAAATATTAATAATTCATTGAATTTAATCATATAAATTGATGTTATTTGGTGTGGTTGGTTGGGTGGGGGCGGGTTTATTAAAATTGTTTGTGGGTGACAAAATCCCTGGCGAACCCGCCCCTACGAATTTTGGTTATTGCGAGCGTAGATTCATCAACAATAGATTATAATATCACAATCCTGTAGGGGCGGGTTCACCGAAATATATGACACCCAACGACGAATCGTAAAAACCCGCCCCCACCCCACCCAAATATTAATAATTCATTGAATTTAACCCGGTGGCGGGGATGTTATTTGGGGTAATTGGTTGGGTGCGGGCGGGTTTATAAACATTATTTGTGGGTGACAAAATCCCTGGCGAACCCGCCCCTACGAATTTTGGTTATTGCGATCGTACATTCATCTACCAATAAATTACAATATCACAATCCCGTAGGGGCGGGTTCACCGAAATATATGACACCCAACGACGGATCGTAAAAACCCGCCCCCACCCCACCCAAATATTAATAATTCATTGAATTTAACCAGATAAATTGATGTTATTTGGGGTTATTGGTTGGGTGCGGGCGGGTTTTTACAGATTATTTGTGGGTGACAAAATCCCTCGCGAACCCGCCCATACGAATTTTGGTTATTGCGATCGTAGATTCATCAACAATACATTTTTGTTATCTAATTTAATATTAATTTTATTGGAATTGTAAAATTTTTTAGATGGGTGCATTTCATCGGTTTCCCATTTATACGGATTGTTGATAATATATTCCTGAATTTTTGCAAAGGTTGTCTCATTACGAATAATATGTTCATAATAACCCCTTTGCCATACAGGGATTCCTGAAACACGACGCAGTTGATTGATCCGACTGGAAGAAAATGTTTTCAAGCCTCTCACAATTTCCGATAAGCCGTGACGTTTATCCAGATTTTTTATGAGGATGATTCCATGAATATGATTCGGCATAATCACAAAAGAATCTAATTCAATATGAGGATATACTGTCTTGAGATTAAACCAATTAAAGTCAACCACTTCAGCGTAACGGCTTAATAGCATATTCCCTTGTTCTATGTCACCTAATAAACACTGACGTTGCCAGATACAAATTGTCACAAAATATGCACCTGGTTGGCTATAATCATATCCTGGTAGACGAATAGAACGGCGATGATGGATATCGGGATTGTATTTCATATTTTTTTTGTAATCAATACAATATCGAATATTATATCACAATCCTGTAGGGGCGGGTTCACCGAAATATATGACACCCAACGACAAATCGTAAAAACCCGCCCCCACCCCACCGAAATATTAATAATTCATTGAATTCAACCCCGTGGCGGGGATGTTGTTTGGGGTAATTGGTTGGGTGGGGGCGGGTTTATAAAGATTATTTGTGGGTGACAAAATCCCTGGCGAACCCGCCCCTACGAATTTTGGTTATTGCGATCGTACATTCATCTACCAATAAATTACAATATCACAATCCCGT
>NZ_JAUBOV010000131.1:0-11612 GCF_036700405.1 Microcoleus sp. T3_D1 | reverse complement strand
TTGCTGTGGCTCTTGACTTAATTAATCCGAAACATCTTAAAAACTGGTTTACTAATTGCTGCTACTGTACCTCATAAGATCCGGAAGTGCTGTAAGGACTGAAAAATAAATAACTTGATGAATTACTAAGTTGGAGGTACGGCTCTATAGTTCCATTTTGGCAAGTATTCATCAAAAGTAATTTGCATATTGTTTTTAAAGTTATTAGCTATCTTTCGACCAATTTTATAGACTTTATCAAGCACATTTGCAACTACAGATAGCCCGGTTTTAGTGTGAGTTTTTTCTACCAGGTATTTGACTAATTCTATATTGGTAAAAATTACTCCTTGACAAGCTCTAGTAACATGAGGAAAGAGTCGATGTTCGATGGGATTATATTTAGATGTATAAGGAGGGTAATGGGCAATTCTTATCTCAATTCCGATTTCATTAACTAACTTGTGTAAATCTTCTTTAAAGATATAATGATTAGCATTGTTACTACCTCCACCATCACACTTTGCTAAAATTGAAGTGGCATTCGGGTAGAGAAATTTTCCATAATTATTCCACCAAATTTTCAGGGATTCACAAGCAAATTCACTTGTATCTTTACTATTGCCTAATGTTATATATCCTCGATTTTCTTGAGCATCATAAATCCCATGTGGAATTACTTTTCCGTGACCTAAGCTCCAAAAATCACGATCAAAAGTAGTGACAGGCTCGGTTGTATAGAGAGTTCCCGGACGATATAAATTCCCTAAAACTTCTTTTTTTTTGTATCAAAACTAATAATGGGATTACCCGCTTTTCTATACTCTGTATCGAGTCTAGCAATATTTTCAAATTGAGCATTACGATTTTTATTAATTCCTGTCGTCTGTTTTTTTTGTGCTTTTCGCTTCACATATCCATGTTTTTTTAGGAGTTGTCCTACGAGAGGAAGATTCACACAAAATCCGGCGTTTTTTAGTCCGACAGCTATTTCTTTATGCGTCAAATTAGTCCATTTAATTAGCTCATTCATTGGGTCTCCTGCTGTCTGGAACTTTAAGACTTCTAAAAAGGCTTCATCAATACCGCTCCTGGTAGCTAAAATACTTTTTATTCCTCCTCCTTTTTTTCTGATCCTTAAATTATTAATAATCGTTTCATTCATTGTTTCTAAATCTTTAATTCCCTGGACAATAGTATTTCGACTGCATCCGCAAAGTTTCATTATATAGCTAATTCCACCCCATCCCAATTTTTGTGCCTCGATCGCTGCATACCTTCTTTTATCCTTTTCTGATAAAGAGTTATAAATTTTCTTTATTTCCGACTCAATTGAACTAGAATAAAACATAGGTTTAAAGGTCAGATAAAGTGGTAGAATAGAAAAATCCCTGGCGCGTTTCTATCAATTTTAGACAAAATAGCAATCAGGGCGCTGTTTTTGATTATATCCGACAATCCATCAAGTTATTTATTTTTCAGTCCTAAGTAAGCACATCGATGAGCCAATACCTGCCCAATATGTTCTGATTTCCAACTTGCTCCAGATATTTTAATTCTTCTACCTATTTGCTTAATTCCTGATTCTACTGCCCCAGAACCAATCGAACAGATGTCATTTCTCTGGAAAACTTCGTAATTAATAATTCTTTCTTTATGCTTTTCTAAATACTTACAAAAATTCACTGCTGGATTTTTCTTCAAGTGTATGAATAGTGCTATTGCACTTTTTACATTTCCTTGCCCTAAGTATGTTTCCGCTTGCTTCAATCGCTTAATTGAACCCCCCACATAAGTGAAGATTTTCATTCAAATGATACCAATCTAGAATTTCTCTTCTGTCCTGTTGACAACTAATTTCTTTAAATATATTCCATACACCATCATGTCCATCCGCTAGACAAGTTACTGGTTTGGCTAGTGGTTGTTTATTTGCCCAATCAATAATGATGTCATTTCGATCGAAACTGGCTACTATGCCTGCTTCCGACACAATTGCTTTATAGTCTTTCCACTCAGATTTTTCTCCGAGTGGTGTTATCAATCGTGCTTTTCCACCGTCTGCACTTAAGTCGGTAATATCTGCTGTTGCGTAAGGCTGCTCAAATTTTTGATAATGTACTAATATGAGTTGTGTCGAGAGCTGGAACCGTAATCCCTGTTATATATTCAATATCTTTGGCTGCATGTTGATATGCAACATTAGCACTCAGTCTTAAACAACAGTTTTCTAAATGTGGACTCAATCTACTCCCGCTCCCACACCCTAGTTTATCTGCTTGCTTTTGGGTGATGCTTAAATCACCTAATGTACTTTTTAATTTCTTTACCCTTCCTACTTTTGTGCCACTAGCTGAGTAGATAAAAAAAATCCAATTTGCGGTGTCACATGAGTTAACACCTTATCTTTAACTGTGAGCTCGATATCTTCTAATGCTTTCAAAGATTCCGGGTCACAATCAGCATACAGAATTGCCGAAATAGCTTCTACATGTGTTTGAATCGCCTGTTGCTCTTCGTCCGTCATAGTTCAATCGCCATTAATTAAGACATCATTATTATCGCCGATTTTGCCCAAAAATAGCTCAAAATCTCTGCCCTAGTATTTTTGGGTATTTATACTCACTGCAAAAGTGACACGCTCCCTACCAGCCTCCGTCTGATAGGTAATCGAACACAATTTTACCTGTTTCGTCTGCTTGGAAAATCCCGGAGTCGAAAGAAATGTTATTTTGAGTTGCTGGTTTGGCTGTATCGCCTGTGATTGCGTCGGTTTGAGTGGTGGATATTTGCGGTTTTTCGGGGATGTTTTTGGTTGTTGGTGTTGAATCTTTGTTGAGGATGAAGGGGTCTATCTCTGCTTGTTGGGGAGGTATTTCTGGGTTATTGTCGAGGATTTGGTTGTTTGATGGTAATAGTTCAACGCTGGGGTTTGTGGAGGATGTTTCGTTATACCAATTCACTATGAAGGTACACTAAAATATAGGGTAAAAGTAGAGGAAATCGAATATGGCGAACAAACTTCAGGTACAAATCCAGGAAACGGTTGAGGAACTAGAGCATCGACTCGAAGGTCATGCGACCGCCGTAAATAAATAAAAATTACTGGTACTATACTGGCTGGTCACCAAAAAAATTCAAAAAAGAGCAGAATTAGCCACGATGTTAAAACGAGACTAATCAACAATATATCGTTGGTTAACAGCTTACAAAAAAGGTGGAATTAATGAATTACTGAGCATAAAAAAAGCTCCCGGAAAGACTCCACATATTCCACCAGAAGTGAGAGAAAAATTAATCAAAAAACTGCAAGAAACCCAGGGAGAAACAAGTTATGGCCAATTACAGCTCGGGCTAGAAAAAGAATGCGGAATTAAAGTGAGTTATAAAGTGGTACATGACCTAGTACATTATAAATTGAAAGCTGACCTGCAACTCCCAAGACCCCAAAGTAACAAAGCGAACGAAGAGGTGCAGGCAAGCTTCAAAAAAAAACTATGTGAGCTCATTAAAGTAAGGATTAAATATTTCGGAAACTCCAAGCCTGTAAGGATATGGTGTCAGGACGAGAGTAGATTGGGATTGATTACTATGCGCCGGGCAGAATGATTACATTAAAGGGGGTAAAACCAATTGGGAAAAAGCAATGTAAACGAGGAAACTTTTATATTTATGGAGTCGTAGAGCCAGCAACAGGCGAACAATATTATCAAGAATTTTCTCAGCTAAATTACAACTGTTTTCAAGAGTTTTTAAATGGATTTGGTCAAAAATACTCAGAGACTTTCAATCTAATTATCATGAATAATGGTAGCTTCCATAAAGCTCTATTATTAGACTGGGCTGACCAGGTAATGCCAATATATTTACCTGCCTATAGTCCTGAATTAAATCCGATTGAAAGATTGTGGGAGCATACAAAAAAAGACTAAGAGTGGGAAAATTGTTCGAGTTTAGATAAACTCAAAGAACAGGTAAATACAATTATCAAATCTCTCACGAATGAAGAAGTTTTATCTCTCTGTGGTTGGGACTATATCCTTGAAGCTATATTAAGTGCAACTTCATAGTAAATTGGTATTAACAGTTAAAAGATTTTTCGGGGAAGAAGAGTAATTATTGGTAGAATTTGCTAGCGGGAAGTCTTCTACAATGTCGGGAATGAGAGAAATATTGGCAGTTCTTTGGGGGTTTGATGCTTCGATTAATGACATGATTTAAAGTTCTTTTTTTTGATGATGAAAGTGACTAAAATTATGCAGAGCTTGAGGATGTTAATCTTGAAGTTTTCGCAAACAAAGCTAGTCCCGACGATGCTGGAATTTTGTTTTTTTATTGAGGACGAAAGCTGCGATCTCGACAGGTGAAAACCGGCCAGCGAGGCTGACAAAAATTTGATGCGATCGCAATAAGTTGGTGTTGTTATGGCTACCGATAGATTTGAGAATATCAGTAACTTTTATCGATCGCAAGCGGTGTTCGCCATCAGGAAGTAAACTTTATGGAAGCTTTAATCCACTTCCGTGTAATGAAGTTCACGCTACGAATTTTGGGATGATCGAGCATTTTGGAGGTGCGCTCGCCCAACTAATTATCCGGTTTATTGTATAAAAAGTAACTTATTTTTTGGCAAAATTACGCAAAACCCGATCGCAACAGTAAGGCTTTGGAAACTAGGTTGTACAGTCCAGGACGCAGAGACACTATATGTAGTGTGGTGCGATTCCTAATAATTACTAACAACCAATTACTGATGACTTCGCCTAAGTGAAGCCTAATATATGCCAAAATACGGACGAAATGTGCTATCTGTAGAAGACGAAAGCAGCCTTGACGAAATTTAAAGTCCCATGTTGAATGCGAACGGGAGCATATTGGCAGACAATCGATCGGCCGCGTCGCAGTGGGCGCAAGAAGCTTTAGGGCTTCCCGAAGTTCAAGTACAAGCGCGTTTGCGGGGAAATCACCTGCACATTTTGTGCGAAGCAGCGCACAGTCCGTCTCAAGAATTGGTGACGGCGCGATTTACCAACGCCCTCGAACAAACGGATTTAACGCAACTGCTGCCCGATCGACCTAAAATTTACCAGTTGTTTCTGTGCGGCCGCAAAATCGGTTCCCGACAAAATGACTGGACAGTCCGGCTCGATTGCAGCAGTCCCAAGCGACAGCAACAGCCACAGCAACCGGAACCAAAAGTTGCCGAAGTGCCGCCGCCAGCGAGTTCCCCCGACGAACCGCCCGCAAGCCCTAAAAGAGGCGGATTTTTCGGCAAATTTAAGAATGACAACCAGAAACTCAAACAGACACCAAAACCGGTAGAAACAGTCGCGCAACCGCCGCAAGTACGGGAAGAACTGGATTTTGACGCCGACAGTCTGCCCATCGCCTCCCGCATTGAATACCCAGAAGCTTTTGAAACTTCCCCCGTGACGATCGACACTTCGGCTGCTGCGACGCGGGAAGCTGTCGGTTCCGCCGTTCCCCCGCAGCAGAAAGCGAACCGTGGCGCGGTGGCTTTGATTCAATCCCCCCAAGCCGACTCAGGCGAGGGCGATCGCGATGGAACATTGACGGTTTCGCCGGAAACGTTGGCGCGCCGGGGCTATCCAGATGCGATCGCCAGCTATCTCAGCGAAATCCTAGGGCCAATGGGAGTTTCGGTGAAAGTAAGCATTCGCGAAAAAGAACTCAAAACCAGCCTAGAAACCCAGCCGGTGAATGGGCCGGAAAATATCAAGCCCAAGGAACGCCGACTGCTGGTGCTGTGCGAGTCAGCTTACAGCCCCGACCCCTCATTGCTGGCCGAACCCATCGCCGGCAGGCTGCGGAAACTGCAACTAGAGGATTTCCGGGAAGCTGCGATCGCCAGCCAAGTCAGCGGCGAAGCGAAACCGGACTGGCTGCTGCGGGTGGATTTGACTTCGCCGGACAAAATTCTCAAGGAATGGGCCAGGTGGGGAGACGTACAGTCGATCGCCAAACTGCTAAACCAACACTTGGCTCCATCGAGAGTCGAAGTGCGGGCTACCCTCAAAGAAGCAACCCTCCACCTGTTTTGCAGCAAAACTGCCAAAAAAGGACAAAAGCCTAAACGGCAAGAATACCCCGACAAACAGCAAACCACCGACGCGATCGCCCCTTTGTTAGCCTCCTTTGCGCCCCAAGGCATCCACGCAGCTACTATCTACGGCGTAGAACCAGCCAAGGACTCTCAGGCGGCGCCGGAGTCGCCGGTGTGGATAGACTGGGTGGACTTGCCGGCAGCCCACCACCCCGACTTGGCTGCAAACGCTAGAACGCTGGCAGTCGAGGGCGACCAATTGGCTCTGACTTTTTTATTGAACAGGTTGCTCAACCCCAATCTCAGACGCAAGCTGGAAACAGGAGGGATTCGGGCTGTCGTGCTGCAAAAAGCCAACGTGCTGCACGTGATGACAGAAGCTCTGACTTGCCCTTCTCAGTCGAAGGTAGGCCCGCCGGTGGCGAAATTCTTGCGGCAGTTACAAATTCCGGGAGTGGCAGGGGTGCGAGTCTACGGACGGCGCGCGGGTCAGAAGCAGCCCCTGTGGCGCTACGCAATCGACCTCAGAAGGGCGGTTGACGAGGAATCAGCAGCGGCACCCGCACCGGCTCCCTCCCAAGTGGCTGTCTTGGAAAAGGAACCGGTACCAGACTTTGCGCCGGCGGAGGATGGGAGTTTTTCGGGTTTGGGCGACAATTTGGTGTTCGATGCTCCGGCGCCCAACTCCTGGCGGCCGCGTTTCAAAATCCGACTCCCCGGATACAATCTGGGCGAGCAGTTAGTTCAAGCTGCGGTGCAGCCGCTTGTCGCTTCGGGTTTGTTTGTTCCTACCGATGGTTTGTCAACAAATGCTGCTGCGCCCGGGGGCGTGAGAGCCGATCGCGCGGCGGGCATGGCTTTGATTTGGGCGATCGCCGGCTGTCTGCTGACTTTCAATACCGATTGGCTGCTCGGTCAATTTCTGCAATCTGCGACGGTCAGTCAAGCTCCTAGCGCCTCCGAAGTTTGCAGCGGGCCAAATTGTCAAAATTCAGCTCCCAAGGCTGTGGACGACGTTACAGCCCGACTTCCGAAGGAAACCCCGAACCCCGTTCCCCCTGCTGATGAGGTGAATTTGCCTCAAATTCCGTTGCAGCCGTCGCCCGACGCCAACCAGCAAGAGGCTTTCAATGGCTCTGGGTTTACGAAACCGGGAAATACTAGCGTTCCTGTAGCTGATGTTTCTGCTCCTCCGGTGTTCCCGACTTTGAGGAGCCAGCAACTGGACGACCAAATAGCGCGCTATCAAGAGTACATTCACCTGCACAAAAAGCCGCCGGATATTTTAATTGTCGGTAGTTCGAGGGCGCTGCGGGGCATCGATCCGGCGGTTTTGGAAACAGCTTTGGCAGCTTCGGGCTATCCGGGGCTGAGGGCTTACAATTTTGGAGTTAATGGAGCTACTCTCCAGGTTGTAGATTCGATCGTCCGCCGGATTTTGCCACCGCAACAACTGCCGAAATTGCTGGTGTTGGCTGACGGGGCCAGGGCTCTCAACAGCGGGCGGCCGGATTTGACTTTTAGTGCGATCGCTTCTTCGGAAGGTTACAGGCAATTGAGCCGAGGTAGTTTTCTGATCCGCACCAATCAATTAGAATCCGAAACATCGAAGGAAAGCGCCAACAATCCGGTGGCGGCTGCGACTGAATTGGTGAACAATTTGGGACAAGCTCAAGCTAATGTTCAGCAATTGGTGAGTCAAAAGTTGGTGGAGGGTTCTGCAACTTACAAAAACCGCGATCGACTTAAAGGGTTTTTGCGATCGATCGCGAATCCCTCAGCCCCTGTTGCAACCGAGATCCCCCAAACCGCACCTCTGGGCCAACCAACAACTGAAAACGCCCAGCCAACCGCTGGGAGTAAACCCGTCAGCGAGTTTCAACCAAATGGCTTTTTGCCGATCGATATACGCTTCAATCCCGAAACTTACTTTCAGAAGCACCCGAAAGTATCTGGTTATTACGACTCCGACTATCAAAATTTTAAATTGGTAGGCGAACAAGCTCTAGCACTCAAAAATCTGATCGAATTTACCAAGGTTCGCAACATCAATCTCGTGTTTGTGAATATGCCTCTGACTGAAGATTATTTAGACCCGGTGCGAACAGGTTACGAACAAGAATTCCGGCAATATATGCAAGAATTAGCAGCTCAAAGCGGACTAATTTTCCTAGATAAGAGTTTATTGTGGCCCCAGGCGCGGGAATCTTTTTCCGACCCCAGCCACCTCAACCGTTACGGTGCTGTTGCAGTGTCTAAGCGGTTGGCTCAAGATCCCATGATTCCCTGGCCGGCGAAACAGTAGTTATAATTTTTGAGTGGTGAGTTATTTTAGAAGTTAAATGCTCCCAACGTTGCGAGTGCGGCGCGACTATCTCAAAACTATTCTTTCCTGCGGCTAAATAGTGAAAATGAAAAAATTGATATTTCCTGAAAATAGCAAAAATCAACAGATAAAAATTCCGAGAAAAAATCTGCCTTTGATATTTTTTATATTATCTTTAGCATTTTTCTGTTTCAGTTTGTATAAAGGTTTCTTCTTACCTGTAGCTTTATCATCTGGGCCGCCCAGCAACGAACAAAGTAGCGAACAGCCAACTCTGGCACCCTTTGAAGAGGTTGTCAAAGACGCGAAAAAGTTAGAGGGATTATTTACTCTTTACCGCAATCAAGCAACTGATAAAGTATATCTGGAAGTTAAACCGGAACAACTCAACAAAAAGTTCCTGTGCTTTGTGACATTGGCATCGGGTTTGGGGGAAGCGGGCATTTTGAGCGGAATGCCGATCGGCGATTTCTTGTTTCAACTGCGGCGCGTCCAAAATAACGTGCAGTTTGTGATACCAAATGTAAATTTTCGCACAAGTCCTGGCGACCCGCAAGCAGGTTCGGTAGCACGGGGATTTAGCGAGTCGATTCTCTATTCTTTGCCTCTCAAAAGCATTGATCCGCAAAGACAAACTCTGCTGATCGATTTAGGAGATTTGCTGATGAGCGACAAACGCGATTTACCAGGGGTAAAAGCGATTTTGCCGATGCTTTTGGGCGCTTCTTACTCGATCGATGCAGACAAGTCTTCTTTTAAAGATGTTAAAGCGTTTCCGCTGAATGTGGAGATTGCTTCTGTCTATGGTTTTTCTAGCGATAATGACAGTGAGCTTAACTATTTACCTTCGATTCCTGACAGTCGGGCTTTTAACCTCCGCATTCACTACAGTTTCTCGGAAGTGCCGCTAAATAACGGCTACCGCCCCAGACTTGCGGACGAGCGAGTGGGCTATTTTCTGACAGCATATAAGGACTTTTCTGACAAGAGCAGCCGGGAGCCTTTTGTGCGCTATATCAATCGCTGGCATTTGCAAAAGCAAATCCCGACAGCGCCGATGTCGCCTCCGGTGCAGCCGATCGTCTTTTGGATTGAAAATAATGTGCCTTCCGAATACCGAAACGCAATTCGCGAGGGCGTTTTGGAGTGGAACAAAGCTTTTGAAAAGGCCGGTTTTACTGACGCAATACAGGTCAAACAAATGCCGGACAATGCTAAATGGGACCCGGCTGACGTTCGCTACAATACTATCCGCTGGTCGAGTTCTTTTGAGCCTCAGTTTGCCGGCATCGGGCCGTCTCGCACTAACCCGCTGACGGGGGAAATTTTGGATGCTGATATTCTGTTGGATGCTAATGTTGTCCGGGAAATCAAACAGGGCTATCGGTCTTTGGTGGAACAAAATCGATCGCTATCTAAGAGTTTTCAAGGGCGAAACGGTTCTAATACCAATCCCTGTCAGTTCGGGATGTATTCTCGCTATTTGAATGTGCTAGAAAATGGGGATTTAGGAAAAAGCAGCGGGAAAAATGATCGAGGTGGAATTGCTGATGATTTGCCGACTTTGGTAGAAAGATACCAAGAGCAAAAGCGAGCTCCTTTATCGCGGTTGATGTCGAGTTCGGATATGTGTTTTGGGTTGGAATCGAGCCGCCAGTTTGCGATGGGGGCAATGTCGATCGATCTGTTGGAAAATGCAGCGCCTAGCAGTGGGACGATTGACAATTATGTGAATGAATATATCCGATTTTTGACGGCCCACGAAGTCGGTCACACTCTGGGTTTGAGGCACAATTTTCACGGGAGTACGATGCTGCAACCGGAGGATTTAAACAATACTCAGGTAACTCGCACGCAAGGTTTGGTAGCGTCGGTTATGGATTATGTGCCGATTAATTTGGCACCTCCGGGAACTGTGCAGGGCGACTATTTTCCAACGATTGTAGGGCCTTACGACGATTGGGCGATCGAGTATGGTTACAAGGTGATTGGCGGCCGGGACCCGAACAGCGACTTACCAGCGCTGCAACAAATTGCCAGCCGCGCTGCGGAATCCCAATTAGCTTACGCGCCGGATGAGGATTCTGTTGATATTCTCGATCCCGCTGCAAATACCTTCGATCTCAGCGCCAATATGCTGAGGTATTCGCAATGGCAATTGGATAATGCTAGGGCGATGTGGAAGCGTTTGGAAAAGCGAATTCCGGTTGGGGGAGATGGTTATAACGAACTCCGGGTGATGTTTGATTCGGTGTTCGGGTATTATGTTCAGCAGGTGATGAATGCGACTTTGTATGTGGGGGGACAGTCGTTTAATCGGATTCGCCCTGGAGATACTAATGCGAAGTTGCCGTTTGTGCCGATCGAACTTTCTCAGCAGCGAGAAGCTTTAGCAACATTAGAGAAGTACGTTTTTGCCCCGGATGCGTTTAGTTTTGCGCCGGAATTGCTCAACAAATTGGCGCCTTCGCGCTGGGAACACTGGGGAAGTCCGGCTTTGGTGTTTCCTCTAGATTACCCGATCGGCGATCGAATTACTTTTTTGCAGCGGTTTGTGTTGCGAGTTTTGCTATCTCCGATGCGCTTGGCGAGGCTGCGGGATGCCGAGTTAAAATCGGGGCCGGAAACTGCTTTGAGGTTGCCGGAAGTTTTGGATACTGTGCAAAAGGATATCTGGGAAGAGGTTTTGCAGCCGGAAAAGAAGATGCAAATTTCAACTTTTCGGCGTTCTTTGCAGCGGGAACATTTGGCGATTTTGATCGGAATGGTGCTGCGAAAAACGAATGTTCCAGAGGATGCGCGGAGTTTGGCGTGGTACGAGTTGCGGCAGTTGCGGGAGGGTTTGAGCAAGAGTATTCGGAATTTGGATCGGAATGCTGATGCTTATACGCGGGCTCATTTGGAGGAAACGCGCGATCGAATTTCTAAGGTTTTGAATTCGCAAATTCAGTCGAATTAATTTGGGGATTCAGAAACCGGGTTTTTGAGGAAGATATTTCGTTGCCGCCCGCAGATTTGGTCAAAAACCCGGTTTCGGAGAATCTTAGTCAAGTTAAAATAATTCTGAACTTGCGTCGTATACGATAGATAGACAGGGAAGCTAAAAAGAATAGCCCTTATGCCTGCCAAAGACCTTTATCACGATATTGTCTGCACTGCCCTCATCAAAGCAGGGTAAGCTCATCTAATTTGGTATAATATGAACTTGACAAAGTTAACAAAATAAGCATAAGAGACTGTGTA
>NZ_JAUBOV010000130.1:0-11860 GCF_036700405.1 Microcoleus sp. T3_D1 | reverse complement strand
TTATCTAATGTAGAAAGCGGTTATCCAGAAAAAAGGATATCCGGATTAATTTCCGGAGAATCCCCGCTGCTTTAGCATGGGGAGTGTCAAATTCCACACATCCGCTTGATGTGCCTTAAAACTTTCCCGAAAAGTACCGTCGGGCCACCAACTTGAGATTCAAATTCTGTCGCTGGCAAATCCGACACCGAGAATCAAGAGGAAGCAGAAAAAATAATTCTATTTTACCCGACTTTTCCCCAACTTCAACTTCAATTTGAGGAAGTTGGTTTGGTTGCGATAATATTTCGCTCATTATTATTTCTTCTCCCCCTTGATTTTAGGCAATTCTCATTAGAAACTCTAAGATGTTGATTTGAGGAACATCGGGGGGTGGGGTTTGGTTGGGCGATCGCACTGAGCTAAATTGAAATGACATTGGAGGAAAGTAAGCGACGGTTTCCATGTGCGGTTTCCCGAACGAGAGGTGGTAATTCTATACACGGCGGGACGATCGTACTTTCAGTACAATGTCAGTATTTCAACCTGTACACCTGTTGAGTCTGAGCCTCAGAGAGTGTGAAAGTCGCTCTCATCCTTTCGCTGTCTGGATTGGAAGTTTTTCAATGCTTAGGCGGTGCGAGGGTTAGAAGCAGACAGTTAACTAAACCGCACAAGGAGAGAGGGACAGATGGGATCAGCCCAGAAGCGAGAGAGTGAGGGAATTTTCATCATCAAACCTTCAGAAAAGCACGACAGCAGCAGCAAGATCACCCAAAAGAATGATTGATTCAAAAAAAGTTGCGTGTTATATTTCAATATAATTCTATACAAAAATACTTTTACCTAAAAGGAGAACAAAAAATGGACACACCTACAGAACGCCTACAGGAACCAGTCGGGACAAGAGAACTTGAATCAATACCTGTATCTGAAAAAGTTTCTGCCGAGAAAATTAGTGAGGTTAATTTTGAAACAACTCCTTTAGAAACCCCTACTTATACTCAGGAAAAAGTTAGCGTCGAGGAGTTGAAGATTAACGGCGACGATTTGGTTGCTAAAGTTAAAGAACTGATGCACGAAGGCCATATCCGCCGTATCATTATCAAAAATGAAGAGGGACGCATCTTGGTAGAACTTCCTCTGACGGTGGGAGTAGTCGGCGGAGTCATCGGTGCGGCGTTGTTTCCAGTCATTGCAGCAGTAGGAGCGATAGGTGCATTAGTCGCTCACATGACCATCATCATTGAAAGAACAGAATAAAAAAAATTCCGTTGTTAGTAAGGCTCCTGTCCGGTTAATATCCCGTAATCAAGCTTGTTGGTAGTGAGTACGACTATCCTCTGTTGATGGATGAGAAAAAACTTGCCTTTATTACTAAAAACTTAATTGTGGTTATCTAACCGGACTTAAACACATTTCAAGCACAAACGGGCTTTATAAATATAGCAATCCTAAATGAGTCGTAAAAAAATTACGACTCATTTAGGATTGCTATATATGCTTGCACAGCAAGCATTCTAAATAACTCATTTAGCCGGTATTCTTTGTTGAAGTCCGGCTACCCCTATTCCTTTGGGGAGTCGGGTAATCACTCTGGGGGTAGAGCCTGGTTAATATATTGGCGAGTTAGATTCGATACAGATGAAGGAAAATCCAAAAGTTCTCTAAACTCCCTAAGCAGAAAGCTGTTAAGCATTTAAACTGGGTATGAGCAAAATGCCAAATGGTTACACATGAATCTTGCCTGAATCTTGACAGTCAGGAACCTCAGCCTAAAGGCATGAGGCTTGAAAGAGAAATCTAACAAGCCATTCTGACCAGACTAAGGCTTAACTGCCTACGTTATTTAGGTCATGACATCCTGGGATGCGAAGCTAGTCCCTTGCTCTGTCGCTAGTGGTTAAACAGTTTTAAGGTCACTAAAACAGTGCTGCTAGCCGGCGCAAGCCTTTATAACATTGTCGAAGCTAACATTACCCCGTAAGGGAGGCTACTTAGGTAGCAAAACGCTATGCGTACAGGGTTGGGAAGTTCGAGACGGTAACTGTCCCGTTGAAAGTGCAACACAAAGGTACACCGAACCAACCAACTCCAAGGCGGTAGCAAAATATAAAGCCGTCCTATAAGGACGGGGCTTCAGACCCAATTTCTTGGTGATTTAAATGCTGAACAGCTTAGCTCAAGTTGTCCCACCAGAGCATCTCCTACAGACAAATATTTTTTGAATAGTTGTGGCGAAGATAATTATGAAACCTAACGAAGAAAATAGCTCTAGCCGTGAAATTCATCAAGAAGTTCACACAGATGCAACTAACGGTCATGTCAGTACAACGCGAACCACTACAAGTGTTCCGAGTACAACTGCGAAGGCTTCTAAAGAAGCAGCTCATCACCAAGGTTATGTACAGGGTCAAATGGCGGAAAACCACCGCCAACTTGGAACCCAAGAAGCCCGCGATAATGAGAATGCTGGTCGCGGGTTACTGTTAGGAATTCTTCTTGCTTCTTTGGCAGGCTTAGTTCTGGGCAGTGTATATTACTTCAATAGGGGCGAGGAGGCTCCTACTCCTGCTTCTGCTCCTGTGATTGTTGTACCCAAAGCGAATCAGCCTTCAGCAACACCTGCTCCGAGTCGGACTATAGAGAGAGAAAAAACGATCATTCAAAAGATTGTTCCGGTTCCGGTTCAACCATCTCCAGCTCAAAACGCTACGCCGAGTCCTCAACCAAGTCCAGCTCAACAGGCAACTCCGGCTCCTCAAGCAAATCCGTCTCCCAATATCAATATTACAATTCCAAATTCACAGCAGCAAGATGCACCCGCTCAGCAAGCAGCGCCGTCTCCATCTTCGCCGTCAAATGATACCAATACTACGGTTCCGAATTCGCAGAGGGAGCCAGCTTCCACTCCGCCAACTCCAGCACCTGAGAGTTCAGCTACTCCATCTCCAACTCAAGATGAGGGCGCTCCGGGAGCAGGTACGAGCGGCGAAACTAATACCGAAAGCCGAAGCGATTCTAATCCTACAGATACGGCTGTACCTGATAGCAACTCCGGCGCTGAGGGTGCGACTGGTTCACCGCAATAAAAGTTTGATGTCGAATTAGTCCGCCTGGGGTTGAAACCCCAGACTCATAGCTAAAGTCCTTTAAAGCTGATATCTGGCACCAGTCTCAAGAACAGGCTTTTCGGCCTGTTCCACAAAGAGTAGATTTTCTTGTGGAACAGGCCGAAAAGCCTGTTCCTAAAAGGCTAATTGAAAATGGTGCAACATATTAGTTAAAGAGGACTTTTTTTTAGGGTTTAAAGTGAAATCTTGCACCATTATCAATAAGCCTGCTATAGGCGGAATCTCCTGCCCAACCCCTACTCCCCACAAGAAAACTCATTCTTTGTGGAACAGGTGCGAAAGCCTGTTAAGTGAGAATGGTGCAACATCTCAGACTAACCGCACATTGTGGCTGAACTCAAGAAACCAGGTTTCTGCGATGGAAAACGTTTTAAGATTGTGCCCACCTATGCTAAGAAACTGTTTGGTGAACGAATTTAACTTTCCCTAAAGCCGTCTTCCTGCTGTCAAAGAGTTTCATCACGCCGGAGGAGATAGTGTCTATTACATCGGGAGAACAGTAAGACAGAAACTCTTCCGACGAAATATGACCTGCAAAAAACTCTTGAGCTTTCTTCAAAAAGTTTTCAGTTTCAGCAAAGCCGATAGATTTGATAATAAACGTAGCTACGGGAGAGTTTTTAATATCATAGGGAGATTCTTGATTTCGTCCTATTGCTAACAAATTTAAAACCTCTTTTTCCAACTGAGTTTCTAATGGGTAGGCGATCTGTTTGTTGGGCAAGTAATCCTCCAAAACCGAGGTTTTAAATCCTGGGGCGCGCAATTCTCCCATCATAGTTGAAAGCGGAATATCGCGGCCTAAGCGGTAGGAAAGAGCTTCTAAAATGGCGATGGTAATTAGCTTGATACCCAGATAAAGTTTAGCAACTTCGATATTTTTGCGAGTTCGGGCAATCAGGTTAGCGTAGGTTTCATCGTCCGGCTCTTGCATAAACTGCTGGAAAACCAGTTCGGGTTTGAGGAAGTTCAAAAATCCTTCCATTTTTTGCAGAGACTTGCGATATCCGGCAACAGTATAGGAATTGACATTAGTCAATTCGTGGTTAGTTTCTGGCATCAAATTCCAGGTATTGTCTAAGAAATTAGAGGAATTTCGAGAGGCAAAATTCTCGACATCTCTATTTGCTAACCTGACAGCACGCTTGACAATTTCTACGGTTTGGGCATCGCTCCATCCCAAGTTAAAATCGCGATTCGCACTTACCAAACGCTGGTACAAAAGTTCGATCGCGCTCAAACCGCTGGGCGAAACGGGACGAAAAGGGATAGTAGCTTCGATGCAAGCGGCGATTTCGGCGATCGTACTAGCTGGCAAAAAAGGCTCCAAAGATTTGGCAGCAATAACGGCACTCAAAAATTCGTTTTGGCCACCAAACGGAGAGAGAGTCTTGCCGGGAATAAACCCAAAGACTGAGGCCACTAGGTGATACATGGCATCGTCGGGCAGTTCGGTTTCATCTCTAATAACTAACTGCGATCGCACCTCTTTGACAAAAGGACAAAGGGCGCTGCTAATATTGAAACTAACGCCCTGATCGACTTGCACGTACACGAGGTCGTGAAACAGCGCAGCCAGCACCTCGATCGGATCGACTGACCCCCCGACCTCAAAAATGTGTTCCGACGTGTGAAAGTAGCGCCAAGGCCCTCTCATCGTTTGAATAATTAGCTCAGCTATCTGCTCCAGCTTTGGAATGTCTACTCGACCTCCCAATTGCTCGATCGAGCTTACCAAGCAATCCAAGCACCGTTTTTGTTCTGCGAAAAGCTCCATTTACACACCTCCAGTGCATTCCCTGATTGTCTTGCGCTTGATTGAATGGTATCAAAACGCGCTGCGATCGTGCCATAATTCGTCACTCAAAAATTTCAAATTTTAGGGTGAAACAGAGAGAGGGGGCGAGAGAAAGAGCAAGAGGGAGGAATAGCGAGGGAGAGCGAGGGAGAGGGAGAGCGGGAAATTAAATATTAAAAATTCTGCAGTTGTGGAGCTTCCGGCAACTTTGGCGATCGGTATCATAAATTACAGTAAAAATGACAAAAAGGGGGTAAAAACTTGATGAATTTTTGATGAAATTATGAGGAATTTTTGACAAAAGCTGTGGGTGGGTGGCATTGACACCAGCTTCAAGCTGCGGTGGTAGAAATACTGCGTGTTGCCTCAGAATAAGAGTCCTAGACGTGCTGATAAACTTCAGTTGATTAGCTTTCGGGCAGTTGGTCTAAAGCTTCCTCGCTCGCCACTTTAACTGCTGCCTTGGTTTGGTCTCGCCTCTCCCAATCTAACACTAACAGAACTTACACAACTGTCACCAGTGCTCCTGGCACCATGCAGCACAAAATCAGACAATAAACATGGGAACATCGGGGCGTTTCAGTGGCTCAATTAAATAATTGGACAACATCAATCGAGCTTAAATACCCCCTTAATCCCTTAGTCCCCCTCTGCTGGGACTTCGTATGTTTAGAAGCGATTTAAATCGCCGAATCAACTGTTAAATACCCAACTTCTTCAAGAAGTCGGCGATCGGGGGATTGTGTCTTTTGAGCCGTTGCTGACCAAGAATTTCTTGATCGTACCCGCCACGTGATTTATCCGTGGAATCAATCCCAAATCGAAAATCGAAAATCCTCAAGCCCCCGCATTTATCCGTGGGGTCGCCTCTAAAATCTAAAATCTAAAATCTAAAATCTAAAATCGATTGACTTACTGCATCCGATCGATCGTCCGATACTGCACCGCCTCCGCCACATGATTCGTTTTCAAGCTTTCATCCCCCGACAAATCAGCAATAGTTCTAGCAACCTTCAAAATGCGATCGCTCGCCCTCGCCGAAAGCCCCAACTTCCGAATCGCCATCTCCAATAAATTCCGAGAAGCATCATCCAACTGACACCATCTGTTAATGTGACTGCTTTGCATCTGGGCATTACAGCGCAAACTAGATTCCGACTGAAAACGGCGAGTAGCTAGCTCTCGCGCCCGCTGCACCCTCACCCGCACCGGTTCCGACTCCTCCCCCGTCGGCTGTCGCGTAATTTCTTCGGGTTTCAAACGATTTACGGCCACTTGCAAATCAATCCGATCCATCAAAGGCCCCGAAAGTTTTGCCCAATATTGCTCCCTCTTTTGCGGCGAACAAGTACACTGTTGAATCGAATCGCCGTAATAACCGCAAGCGCAAGGATTCGTACTAGCAACTAAAGTGAATTGAGCCGGAAACATCACCGATTGTCTAGTTCTAGAAATCGTCACATAACCATCTTCCAGCGGTTGTCGTAAAAACTCCAAAACATCTCTTTTAAACTCAGTTAATTCATCCAAAAAAAGAATACCGCGATGTGCTAAAGAAATTTCACCCGGACGCGGAAAACTGCCGCCACCTACCAAAGAAGGGCCAGATGCCGAATGGTGAGGACTGCGAAAAGGTCGATCGCCCACCAAGCTTCCCTTATCCTTCAACAACCCAGCCACCGAATGAATTTGCGTTACATCCAAAGCTTCATCAAAAGTCAGGGGCGGCAAAATACCAGGCAAACGCCTCGCCAACATAGTCTTACCGCTCCCTGGCGGCCCCACAAAAATTAAATTGTGTCCCCCCGCCGCCGCAATTTCCAAAGCCCGCCGCGCGTGAATTTGCCCCTTTACATCCTTTAAATCTAGACCAGAAAACCGCGTTTTTGCTAACTCTTCTCGACCGTTTACTTCTACAGGCGAATAAACTTCAGGATTGTTCAGAAAATCAGTAACAGCAAAAATATTCTCAAAACCATAAACAGATATTCCGTGCACCAAAGCCGCTTCTTGCGCGTTACCAGCCGGTACAACCAACCCTGAAATACCCATTTTTTGAGCAGCAGCGGCGATCGGCAAAACCCCAGCCACAGCCCGCAAACTCCCATCTAAAGAAAGTTCCCCTAAAAACAAATAATCTCCCAAAAGTTCACCGCTGACTTGTTCCGATGCTGCTAAAATGCCAATGGCGATCGGCAAATCAAAACTCGGCCCTTCCTTCCGCAAATCCGCCGGAGTCAAATTAATCACAATACTCCGCATCGGAAAAGCATATCCAGAATTTTTTAGCGTAGCCTTAACCCTTTCTTTAGCTTCTTGCACCGCAGAATCGGGCAACCCCACAACCACAATTTTCGGTAGCCCCCCTGACACATCAGCCTCAACACCCACCTTTACCGCGTCAATTCCAACGATCGATGCACTCCAAACCCTAGCAAGCATTTTTCTTTATCCTTAATTTGCCTGTCCTTGATTCATCATCTATTATGATTAACAATGACTAATGAATATCGGAAGAGGCAAGAAAAACTTTTCCTTGCCTCTTCTTTTTCTCCTCTTCCTTCTCTCCTGCTGCGTCTTCCCTCTTCCCTCTTCCCCTTCCCCCTTCCCACTTGGGCCTTCCCTCTTCCCTCTTCCCCTTCCCCCTTCCCACTTGGGCCTTCCCTCTTCCCTCTTCCCACTTGGGCCTTCTTCCTTCTTCCGCCTTCTTCCTTCTTCCTTCTTCCTTCTTCCTTCTTCCTTCTTCCTTCTTCCTTCTTCCTTCGTTAATACCCATGACAACTCAAGAAACGCTTTTCAGCAAAATCATCCGCAAAGAGATTCCGGCAGACATCGTTTATGAAGACGACTTGGCCCTCGCCTTCAGAGATATCCATCCGCAAGCACCCGTCCACATCCTCGTCATTCCCAAACAGCCTATTGCCAAATTAGCCGATGCCGAGTCGGGAGATCATGCTCTCATGGGACACCTGCTGCTGACTGTCAAACGGGTAGCAGAACAACTCGGACTTAGCAACGGCTATCGCGTCGTCATTAATAGCGGCAGCGACGGCGGCCAAACTGTAGACCACCTGCACCTTCACATTCTCGGCGGTAGGCAGATGAAGTGGCCCCCAGGCTAAAGCCTAATTTTTACGCAGAAATTGCGGACTCATCCTCAGAAACCCGGTTGATTTCTATTGCCCAGCGCTTCAGAAACCGGGTTTCTTTTTTAGTCAATAAACCCGGTTGATTGGCTCTTATTGAGAATGCAGCCCGATCGCACTTGAAACCAGGTTTTCACTATTCTCCCGATAAAATTTCCCCTCGCAGAATCCACCGGGTATTTGTGAATAAATATTAAAAATCCTCTCCCCCAAACGTAATTAAGAGATATTTAAACAGACAGAAAATCAACCTGAACAAAAATAATTTGCTCAAACTGCTGAACCCCTCTACAGCTAATAGATTCAGTTCTTCAGGTCGCTATATTTAACCTGTTATGTGGGTAATATTGCTTTGTAAAAAACTATAAATATTTACCAAGAATCCAATTTTTGTAAATGTTTGTAAAATCTTTAAATTGTCAGCAGTAATCCCTTGGCAAACTTTAGTGAATGGTGTTACTAATATAAGCGTGGGGCATTCCCACAACGAACCTTGAAAATTCAATTAAGCAATCATAAACCAAATGACAACAACCGTACAGCGTCGCGAAAGCGGCAACGTTTGGGATCGGTTCTGCGAGTGGGTAACTAGCACTGAAAACCGGATTTACATCGGTTGGTTCGGCGTCTTGATGATTCCTACCTTGCTGAGTGCCACCATCTGCTACATCATCGCCTTCATCGCTGCTCCTCCTGTGGACATCGACGGCATCCGCGAACCAGTTGCTGGTTCCTTGATGTACGGCAACAACATCATTACTGGTGCTGTTGTTCCTTCATCGAATGCGATCGGGCTTCACTTCTATCCCATCTGGGAAGCAGCTTCCCTCGATGAATGGTTGTACAACGGCGGCCCCTACCAATTGGTAGTATTTCACTTCCTGATTGGCATTTTTTGCTACATGGGTCGTGAATGGGAACTGTCCTACCGCTTAGGTATGCGTCCTTGGATCTGCGTCGCTTACTCTGCACCAGTTGCAGCAGCCACCGCAGTATTCTTGATTTACCCGATCGGACAAGGCAGCTTTTCTGACGGTATGCCCTTGGGTATCTCCGGCACCTTCAACTTCATGATCGTGTTCCAAGCCGAGCACAACATCCTGATGCACCCCTTCCACATGTTGGGAGTAGCTGGTGTCTTCGGTGGTTCTTTGTTCTCCGCCATGCACGGTTCCTTGGTAACATCTTCTTTGGTTCGCGAAACAACCGAAACTGAATCTTTGAACTACGGTTACAAATTCGGTCAAGAAGAAGAAACCTACAACATCGTTGCAGCCCACGGCTACTTCGGTCGGTTAATCTTCCAATACGCGAGCTTTAACAACAGCCGTTCTTTGCACTTCTTGTTAGGTGCATGGCCAGTTGTCGGTATCTGGTTTACCGCTTTGGGTATTTCCACGATGGCCTTCAACCTCAACGGTTTCAACTTCAACCAATCGATTATCGACTCGCAAGGTCGCGTCATCAACACTTGGGCTGATGTGATAAACCGCGCTAACCTGGGTATGGAAGTAATGCACGAGCGCAACGCTCACAACTTCCCTCTCGACTTGGCTGCTGGTGAAACAACTCCCGTAGCAATGGTTGCTCCTTCCATCAACGGCTAAATTTAGCTTTTGATTTAATTTGATTTAACAAAAAGCGCTCCTAGAAATAGGGGCGCTTTTTGTTTTGGCAAGTAGAATTGGATAGATTTCCTTCTGTTAAATCCGTTAAATATCACATCTTGCACCATTCTCAGGAACAGGCAAGATGCCTGTTCCACAAAGAGTGAATTTTCTTGTGGAACAGGCATCTTGCCTGTTCATAAAAAGCTTATTGAGAATGGTGCAACTTCTCAGTTAAATCCGTTAAATGTATTAAATCCCGTACACTGCGCGTTTCCGATCTTTCTTCTTCCCGATCGATCTGATATATTGATTAAGAATTATTATTTTTGGCAATCATCAAAGTGGCGATATTTAACAGGCGCAAATGGGAAAAACTCGTGGTTCATAAATCAAAAACATTAGCCTGGGCGATCGCACTTTTCAGCGGCATTTTGATGGCATTGACAACCGCACCAGTAAATGCTTGGCTATTGGCTTGGGTAGCATTAGCTCCCCTGTGGGTTTTGGTTGTTAGTTATGAAAAGCCAAAGCAAGAAGTAAAAAAACAAAAATTCTTCCTTCTTCCTTCTTCCTTCTTCCTTCTTCCTTCACTATGGGGAATTGGCTATCACGGATTAGCCTTATCTTGGATTATGGGAATTCACCCGATGACTTGGTTGGGAGTTCCTTGGTGGCCGAGTTTGGCGATCGCACTTTTTTGCTGGGCATTCATCACCCTCTGGGGAGCCGCCTTAGTCGCCGTTTGGGCGTGGCTATTTGTAATTCTCAACTCCCTCACTTTACCAGACCAAAATCCTATTCTTATTCTTAACTCCCCCCCTTTACAAGGGGGGGCTGGGGGGGGTAAAGCTCAATTTTCAGCATTAACTCGCGTTTTAATTGGCACAGCTTTGTGGTGTGCCTTAGAAAGTATTTGGAGTACAGGTTCGCTGTGGTGGACATCACTATCTTACACGCAAAGCCCGCACAATTTAGCAATATTGCACCTCGGTCAACTCTCCGGGCCCAGCGCAGTAACAGCCGCTATTGTAGCAGTAAATGGCTTAATTGCCGAAGCTTTTATTGAAGGAAGAAGTAAGAAGGAAGAAGGAAGTTCGGCAACGGATTGTGTAACGGATGTAACGGATGGATGGAAGCAGGAGAGAGTCCGAGGTAAGAAGGGAGAAGTCCGAGGGAAGAAGTCGGTTGCTTATATTTTGCCTGCGAGTTTGTGTTTGATTTTGCATATTGCAGGATGGAGCTTATACAACCGCCCTTTGAATCAAGAAGCTGCAACTGCTTTAAAAATTGGCATTATTCAAGGCAATATTCCTAACGAGATTAAGTTTGACTCAGCGGGTTGGGGGCGCGCTTTGGAAGGTTACACCACTGGATACAAACAGTTAGCAGACAGAAAAGTCGATGCTGTGTTAATTCCAGAGACAGCTTTGCCTTTTATCTGGACAAACGAGTATCAGCGTTCTACTCTTTCCTTTTACCAAGCTATTCTCCAACGCGGCGTTGTGGCTTGGGTTGGAGGATTCGGACAGCAAGATAATAGTATCACTAACAGCTTATTGGCGATCGATCGCACTGGAGAAATTGTCGGTCGCTACGATAAACTAAAGCTAGTGCCTTTAGGCGAATATATCCCTTTTTACGAAATCTTAGGCGGGATTATTAATCGGCTTTCGCCCTTAGATGCTCATTTAGTACCCGGCAATTCTAAACAAGTGTTTGATACGCCGTTTGGCCGCGCCATTGTCGGAATTTGTTACGATTCGGCGTTTGCGGAAATTTTCCGATATCAGGCGGCGAAGGGAGGCGAATTTATGATCACCGCTTCCAACAATGCCCATTACAAACCGCCCATGTTGGCTCAACATCATGCTTTAGATGTGATGCGGGCAATTGAGACGGATAGATGGGCAGTTATCGCAACGAATACCGGTTACTCTGCTTTTGTAAATCCTCGTGGCGAGACGGTTTGGAAGTCGGGAATTAATACCTATGAAGTCCGAGATGCTACTATTTATCGGCGGCAAACTCGGACTTTGTACGTGCGGTGGGGAGATTGGCTGACACCTGTATTGTTAGTATTGGCGGGGTTAATGCGGTTGATTGTTAGAAATTAACGTTAGGAATGAGAATTAAATAACTTCCACAAGTTTGTGGGATGGGGAGCATCTCAGTTTTGCATTTACAGTGCGAGCG
>NZ_JAUBOV010000129.1:0-12198 GCF_036700405.1 Microcoleus sp. T3_D1 | reverse complement strand
CGCCCGTCCAAAAAGGACGGGCGGGACGCCCATCCCACAAACTTGTGGAAGTTATTTAATTCTCATTCCTAAATTAAAAAAGGGGCAACTCGCGTCGCCCCTCATCTATTAGACATCTCCAAAAAACGTAGTCTTGAACAGGCAAGATGCCTGTTCCACAATAATTATTGGAGATGTCTATTTAACCAACCAACCAGCTAGAAAATTACACTTCCACAGCAATCTTTTGTTCCGAAGCCTCCGGCGAATTCGCTTCACTCGGCGGCACAACTTGCCAGAACTTAGGCAAATATTCCGACCAATTTGCTAAAATATTCTCAGCTTTCTTGCTACCAGTTCGATCGCACTGAGCCTCAATCAACTCCTTCAATTGCGCCTCCCCAGCCGCCGTACAAACCCGCTGCATCTTCACAATCTCCCCGTTGACGTGAGCCGGGAAACTGCCATCTTCATCGAGGAAATAAGCTAAGCCGCCAGTCATTCCAGCGCCGACGTTGCGGCCGACTTTTCCTAACACGACAATTACGCCGCCAGTCATGTACTCGCAGCAGTGATCGCCCGCACCTTCAATCACTGCTTTCGCCATCGAGTTACGCACCGCAAACCGTTCGCCAGCTTTACCCGCAGCCAACAGAGTTCCCCCCGTCGCACCATACAAACAAGTGTTACCGACGATCGCATTTTCGGAAGCATCATAAGTCGCACCAGCCGGCGGTGCGATCGCGATTTCGCCGCCGTGCATCCCTTTACCAACGTAGTCATTGGCTTGGCCTGACAGTACCAGCGTCATTCCCGGCAAATTGAACGCGCCGAAGCTTTGGCCCGCGCTACCAGTACAATTGAGGGTGATTTGACCGCTAAAGCCGGTGTTACCGTGTTGCTGTGCGATCGCACCACTGATTCTTGCGCCTACAGTGCGATCGGTATTCACCAATTTTACACTCTTGCTAACAGTGCCGTGATTGGCGATCGCACTTTGAATCTCCGCATCCGCCAGCAAATCATCATCTAACACTGGCCCGTTGGTGTGTACGTCGCCGTGTATCAAGAAAGATCGATCGCTCTTAGTATCAGGTAACTTGGTCAAACAATCCAAATTAATCGCTTGAGTTTTAGTTAGTTTCACCCCTTCGCGCATTTTCAGCAAATCCGCGCGGCCGATGATATCTGCGATCGACTTATAACCCAATTTCGCCAGTAAACTCCGCACTTCTTGTGCTACGAAATAGAAGAAATTAACAACGTGTTCCGGCGTACCAGGGAACCGTTTCCGCAAGTGTTCTTGTTGAGTTGTCACGCCCACCGGACAACTATTCATGTGGCAAACGCGAGCCATAATACAGCCTTCTGCAATCATTGCCACCGTGCCGAAACCGTACTCTTCGCCGCCCATTAAAGCGCCTACAATCACGTCCCAGCCGCTTTTAAAGCCACCGTCAACGCGGAGCAAAACTCGATCGCGCAATTTATTTTCCATCAGCACCCGGTGAACTTCGGTCAATCCGAGTTCCCACGGAGAACCTGCGTGCTTAATCGAACTCAGTGGCGAAGCACCGGTGCCGCCATCGTGGCCGGAAATTTGAATCACATCAGCATTTGCCTTGGCGACACCAGCGGCTACAGTCCCGATGCCGACTTCCGACACCAACTTCACCGAAACTCCAGCTTTCGGATTGATTTGGTGCAAGTCAAAAATCAACTGCGCCAAATCCTCGATCGAATAAATGTCGTGGTGAGGAGGAGGCGAAATCAGCGTGACACCCGGTTTCGATCGGCGCAAATAAGCAATGTACTCGCTCACTTTCGCCCCCGGCAATTGACCGCCTTCACCCGGTTTCGCACCTTGTGCGATTTTAATTTCGATTTGTTCGGCGTTCATCAGGTACTCAGGAGTCACCCCGAAGCGTCCCGAAGCTACTTGTTTGATAGATGAAGAAGCTGTATCCCCGTTCTGCAAACCTTTCAAGTGAGGTAGCGTTTGTGAGAAACCTGCCGCGCTCACATCGTTTAGCACTTTGTAGCGCACCGGGTCTTCGCCGCCTTCGCCGGAGTTCGATTTACCGCCGATGCGGTTCATCGCAATCGCGAGAGTTTCGTGGGCTTCCGGGGACAAAGCGCCGAGAGACATTCCGCCGGTGGCGAACCGTTTGACAATATCTGCTACAGATTCTACGTCTTCGATTGCAATGGGAGGCCGATCGCTCTGGAAATCCAGCAAATCCCGCAAAGCCGTTACCGGGCGATTTTCGAGCTGTTGCTTGTAAACCTCGTAGTGATCGTAAGCCGTTTCCGAATTTTTGAGACCCATGGGTCTCATTTTTGGTTCGGCCCCATTGCCGTTACCGTTAGTGTGAGCCTTAAAAGTAGTTACAGCCTTGTGCAAAGCCTTCGCCATTTCCGGGCTGTTCATGTGATATTCACCACCCCGGCGGTACTGCACAAAGCCGTAATTTTCCAGCTTTTTGAGGTGCAATTCTGGGAAAGCCTGACTGTGGAAAGACATTACCTCGTTAGCCAGTTCCGCGACACTCAAACCGCCGATGCGGGAAACAGTGCCTTTGAAACCCAAATCTAGCAAATCACCGCCAATGCCGATCGCCTCAAAGATTTGGGCCCCCTGATAGCTAGCCAGCAGTGAAATCCCCATTTTCGACATAATCTTCAGCAAGCCGTTTTCCACCGCTGTGCGGTATCTAGCTTGAGCCTGTGCCACGGTAATATTGGGAACTTTGCCGTGCTGGATCAAGTTTTGAGTCTTGCTGTCAGACCACCAGGCGCGCACGCTTTCCAATGCCAGGTAAGGGCAAACAGCCACCGCCCCGTAACCGATCAAACAAGCGAAGTGGTGAGTGCTCCAACATTGGGCGGTATCCACAACCAGCGAAGTTTGCATCCGCAGGCCGACGCTAATTAAGTGGTGGTGAACCGCACCAACTGCCAGGAATGGCGGAATATAAGTGCATTCTGCACTCAATCCCACAGAAGATTCGCCTTCGGCCTTCGAGATTCGATCGCTCAAAATCAGAATTCTCGAACCCTCGCGCACCGAAGCAGCCGCCTTTTGACAAAGTTGCTCGACTGCTGTTTTCAAACCAGAAGGCCCAGCAGAAATTTTGTAAAGCGTTGACAATTCGGTTGCGGTGAAAGACTTTTGGTCTTTCAAGAAAGACAGTTCAGCGTCGTTGAGTACGGGAGAATCAATTTTCAGCCGCTTGGCATTTTCCGGTACTGCTTGCAGTAAATTGCCCCGCAGGCCCACATTCATCGTCAGCGACATCACCATCCCCTCGCGCAGGGGGTCGATCGGCGGATTTGTCACTTGAGCGAACCGCTGTTTGAAATAGTTGTACAGCAACTGAGGCTTTTCTGACAACACAGCCAAGGGAACGTCGTCGCCCATGCAGAAAGTCGGTTCTTTCCCAGAACTCGCCATCTCGACGATTACCATGTCCAAATCTTCGGCTGTGTAGCCGAAAGCAGTTTGGGTTGCTAACAGCGTTTGCGAGTCGAGGGTTGTTGTTTCCGCAAAAGGCTGCGGCTGCAAGATTTCGCGGTTTTGTTGCAGCCATTCGCCGTAGGGGTGCCGCTTAGCAATGCGCTGCTTGAGTTGCCAATTTTTGAGAATTTCCTTGGTTTGCAGGTCAACTGCAATCATTTGTCCGGGCCCCAAACGGCCTTTTTCGACAATATCTGCTTCGGGAATATCGACAACTCCGGCTTCGGAGGCCACAATTACCAAACCGTCTTTAGTAATGCAGTAGCGGGCCGGCCGCAAACCGTTGCGATCGAGCGTAGCACCTACTTGTTTCCCGTCGCTGAACACCAGCAGGGCCGGGCCGTCCCAAGGTTCTTGAATGCCGCTGTAATACTCGTAAAAATCGACAATTTCTGGGTAGGGAGCCAAATCCGGCTGATTTTTGTAGGCTTCGGGTACCAGAATTGTCAGGGATTCTAGGGGGGTGCGGCCGGAGTGCACCAACAACTCCATTACGTTGTCCAAGTTTGCCGAATCGCTGCTTTCGGGATTGACAATTGGGTTAAACGTGTCGATATCAGCTTGAGTCCAATTCGGGTGAGCTAAATTCGCTTGCCGCGCCTTCATCCAGGTAATATTGCCCAACAGCGTGTTAATTTCGCCGTTGTGTCCCAGCAAGCGCATGGGCTGGGCTAAGTGCCAGCGGGGCATCGTGTTGGTGCTGAAGCGCCGGTGATAGACGGCAAAGGAGCTTTTATAAGCGGGATTTTTCAGGTCTTGGTAAAATTCTGCCAGTACGGCCGATCGCACCATGCCTTTATAGACGATCGTGCGGCAGGAGAAAGAGCAAGTATAAAAGTCTCGGCGGGTGAAGTTGGGACGATTTGACAGCGCGTGTCCGATCGTGCGGCGCGCCAGAAATAGGTGTCTGTCGAGTTCGTCTCCGGCTAAGTGCGGTGAACTGACAATTACTTGTTCGATTTGAGGTTGATTTTCTAGCGCTTGCTCGCCCAAAACCGACGGTACAATGGGAACTTTGCGCCATCCCAAAAGTTTCAGCCCGCGCGAGGTCAGAACTTGCTCAACCACCTGCCGCGCTATAGTCGCTTGAAATTTATCTTGAGACAGAAACAGCATTCCCACGCCGCAGTTTTCGCGTGCGGGAGGCACAATTCCCTGTTCAGCAAACCAAGCATCTAGCAATTCCCAAGGAATCGCGGTCATCAAACCCGCACCGTCGCCGGAATCAGAGTCGGCGCTGCAACCGCCGCGATGTTCCAGACAAGTTAAAGCTGGCAGCGCTTTTTGAATAATCGAGTGGGTGGCTTCACCGCTTTGGTTGGCAATAAAGCCCACACCGCAGGCATCTCTTTCTTCCACTAACCAGCTTTGGCCGGCATAGGGAGTTCCTCGCTCAGTCTGATGCACGTTTCTGTTTGGATCGATCGTGTTACCCATGTTGATTGAATGTTATTTCCGTGATTGTGTGGTTGATGCGTTTTTATAGCTCGGAGAGAGAAAGCTGCCGAGCGGTGGGAGCCTAGTAAACTTTAAAACAGCACATTGGAAGCTGATTTGATAAAAATTTACGTCGATGCGGCCTGTACTTAGCGCTGAAACCCTGTTTGCAGATTTTAAATTATCTCGCTCGCATCGCTTCGGAGATGTCTCCTAGAATACCCTGCTGTTAAAAAGCAGTGATTCTTTGGGAAATCGCCGCCATGCAACTAGATACATTGCAGGCGATCTAGTTTTTTCTGTGGGTTTTTCCTGAGTTCGGAAGGGTAGCCTTGCGGACTCAGGTAGATAGTAACTTTAGCGTTATTTTGCTTGCTGCGCTGCTGAGTTGCTTTCGTCAGCGCCCGCAGACACAAAAGCCACCTGCCCGCTCAGTCGGTAGGTGCAATGTAGCAGCGCGGTTCACAACTGGTGAAACCGGTCTTATTGTGAAGTCAACTCTCAAGCTGCGAACATCAAGTTTATCAAAAAATTGATAAAATTTCACCCATTACAGTCAAAGTTTGCGCGCAAGTCTTGTCAGCGATCGTCCAGAACCCAGGCTAAGATGCCTAGCCGAAAAAGGTTGACTGTTTTCCCTAAGCCTATTTTGTATTTTTTTTCCCACAAACGTTTTGGACCCTTTCAGGTCTACAGACGCGCTTGATTCTTGATTCGTTGAGGCGATTTGCTGATGCAGGATTTCTAACCGCAACCGTTTCTGAATTAAATACTTTTGCCAAGTATTCAATTCCGACACGGAACTAATACCAAGACGCCTCGTTAATTAACTTAGCTAGGCAAGGATTTTTTCACTACAACAGTTCTCAATCAAGTGAGGTATGCCCTAGGCTCTATGCCCACGGAGGCCTATGCCCGCTTATCAAGCGTACACCTCATGTTACTGAGGCTATATATTTTTCATCCTATTAATTAGCGTCTTAACTTCCTCTTCAATGAACGGCTGTCATTCAATCAGCGTTAGCCTCCTTCATTTTCTACTTGGTCTCAACTCCCTTATCAACATCTCTTACCTAAAATATTAAGTCTTGTTTTTAAAATGGCGTTTTCATAATTTGAGGTACAAAGTAGATTAAACTAAATATAGTTAATCAATAGCACGGCCGATAGAGCGAAAATAGTAGATATAGCAATTCTAAATCATTCATGTAAATTTGTAGGGGTAGTGCTACCCCTACTCCCCGTGCCTACCCCCTATCTATCGGGGGAACCGGGCGTGGGATTGCCCCTACAATAATTAGGCGAATGATTTAGGGTTGCTATAGTAACTCAAAAAAGCTTCAGGCTTGACAGAAGCAGTAGGAATAGGTAGGTATGGCTAGCATAACAAATATTTTGCGAGGATATCAGATTAACGAGCAAATATACGCAGGCAATCGAACTGTGGTTTATCGTGCCCGTCGGTCTTCCGATCGGCAGCCCGTAGTGATCAAACTGCTGCGAAATGACTTTCCCCGCTTCCACGAACTCGTTCACTTCCGCAATCAGTTTGTCATTACTAAAAACTTAGAACTCCCCGGCACTATCAAGGCATACAGCCTGGAGACTTACCATAACCAGTATGCTCTGGTGATGGAAGACTTTGGCGGAATTTCCTTATGTAGCTACCTCGCTAGTCTAGTGTTCGCCAGCAAGGAACCTCTGGAAGGGTGGCCCGTTAACGAGTTTCTTCCCATTGGCATTCAAATTGCCAACTCGCTTGACGGACTTTATCGCCACCACGTTATCCATAAAGACCTCAAACCCGCCAACATTCTAATTAACCCTGCCAGCAAACAAGTTAAGCTGATTGACTTCAGCATCGCTTCGCTGTTGCCGCGCCAAACCCAAGAAATTCAAAATCCCAACCTCCTTGAAGGCACTTTAGCTTACATATCTCCCGAACAAACTGGGCGAATGAACCGAGGCATTGATTACCGCACAGATTTCTACTCTCTGGGAGTTACATTCTACGAACTGCTGACGAGACAGTTGCCTTTCCAAAGCGACGATCCGATAGAGTTAGTACACTGTCACCTTGCCAAGCAGCCTATTCCAGTCCATCACCTCAACAAAAGCGTTCCCTTGGTGCTGTCTGAAATTGTTAGCAAACTGATGGCGAAGAATGCTGAAGATAGGTATCAAAGTGCTCTAGGACTCAAGTTTGATTTGGAAACTTGTTTGTACCAGTGGCAAAAAACTGGAGAAATCGCCTCTTTTAAACTAGGGCAGCGAGATTTGTGCGATCGCTTCATCATTCCCGAAAAATTATACGGTAGAGAGAACGAAGTATTCTCCCTACTGGCAGCCTTCGATCGCGTGAGTGCAGGAAGCGCGGAAATGATGCTGGTGGCTGGCTTTTCAGGTATTGGCAAAACCGCCGTCGTCAACGAAGTTCACAAACCGATTGTCGCAGCTAGAGGCTACTTCATCAAAGGCAAATTCGACCAATTTGGACGCACCCAACCATTCTCAGCTTTTGTACAAGGTTTTCGCGATTTAATGAAGCAATTGCTGAGCGAAACAGATGCTAAACTTGAACAGTGGAAGACTCAAATCCTGGCAGCATTGGGCGAGAATGCTCAGGTAATCGTTGAGGTAATTCCCGAACTAGAACGGATTATCGGAGAGCAACCAGCCGCACCAGAACTTTCGGGCAGTGCGGCCCAAAATCGCTTCAATCGCTTATTAGAGAACTTCATTCAACTCTTCACAACCAAAGAACATCCCCTCGTCATTTTCTTAGATGACTTGCAATGGGCAGACTCAGCCTCATTAAAGTTGATTCAACTTTTGACGAGCGATCGCGATCGGCGGTATCTCTTTTTAATTGGAGCGTATCGAGATAACGAAGTCAGTCCCGTACACCCTTTGGTGCTGACATTATCCGACATTCAACACACCGGAGCCACAGTCAACACCATTACCCTCGCGCCGCTCGATCGCTCGGAGTTGAATTGTCTGATTGCCGATACCTTAGCTTGTTCTAGAGCATTGGCTCTGCCTTTGACAGAACTCGTTTATCAGAAAACCCAAGGAAATCCCTTTTTTAGCACACAATTCCTCAAATCTTTGCATGAAGATGGGATAATTGAATTTAATTTTGAAGCTCGGTATTGGCAGTGCGATATCGCTAGAGTGCGAACCTTGGCACTAACGGATGATGTAGTAGAATTCATGGCACTTCAGTTGCGAAAGTTGCCAATCAGGACACAGGAAGTTTTAAAGTTAGCTGCTTGTATTGGCAATCAGTTCGATTTGGCGACCTTAGCAATTGTTGATGAAAATTCGCCAACAGAAACAGCAACAGCTTTGTGGAAAGCATTGCAAGAAGGGTTGATTTTACCAGTTAGCGATGTTTATAAATTTTATCAACAATGTAGTAAAGAATTAGGTAATCCCGCGACCCAGGAAGAGACCGCTGACTTATTAAGTAGCAATGAACAATTAGCGAAATACAAGTTTTTGCATGACCGCGTACAACAGGCTGCCTATTCTCTCATTCCCGAAGACCAAAAACGCTCGACCCACTTAAAGATAGGGCAATTGCTGTTTAAGGAAACATCGGAAGTCGAGCGGGAAGAAAGAATTTTTGAAATGGTCAACCATTTGAATATGGCGATTAAGCTGGTTAGCGATCGCGTGCAACGGGAAGAATTTGCCCACTTAAATCTAGTAGCTGGACGAAAAGCAAAAGCCGCAACAGCGTATGCGACAGCCCTTGAGTGCTTGAGTAACGGAATTGAATTATTAGCAACGGATTGTTGGGACAGCCAGTACCAACTCACCTTAAACCTATATGAGGAAGCAGTTGAAGCGGCATTCCTGATCGGTGAATTTGAACAAATGGATCGATGGGTGCAAATCGTGTTGCAGCAAGCCCGAACCTCTCTGGATACTGTGAAAGTTTATACAGTGCGAATTCAAAGTTACATCGCTCAGAATAATTTACCCTTAGCAGAACAGACGGCGCTGATTGTTCTCAAACAACTGGGCGTGGAATTTCCAGAGAATCCCAGCCCGGAAAAGGTTCAACAAACCCAGGATGAAACAAAACGCAAGTTCGCCCGCCACACGTTGGAAGAATTGATTAATCTTCCAGAGATGACCGACTCCTATTATCTGGCAGCCCTGCGAATTTTAGGCACGGTTGTATCGGCTTCTTATCAGTCTGCATCTAAATTATTCCCGCTGATTGTGTGCAAGCCAATAGAACTATCTCTAACCTATGGAAATGCCCCTACATCTGCTTTTAGTTATGCTTGGTATGGTTTAATTCATGCAGGAACAGGAGGGGATATTGATATCGGCTATCAATCAGGTGAGGTAGCTTTAGGTCTGCTAGATAATGTGAAAAGCAAAGAGCTAAAAACTAAAACCTACAATCTTGTTTATGGCTATGTCCGGCATTGGAAACGCTACCCCCAAGATTCTTTGCCATTTTTATTAGAAGCCCATCAAATTGCCCTAGAAGCAGGAGAATTAGAATATGCTGCCTATGGACTTTACAATTATACGGCGCTTTCTTTCTCTATGGGCAGAGACTTGGCGGAAATGGAGCGGGAGACAGAAACCTTCGATCGCGCTATTCATCAGATTCGTCAGGGAAACGCACTCAGTTTCGTGAAAATTTTTCGGCAGGCTGTTTTGAACTTGCGAGGCAAAACCGATAACCCCTGCCGTTTGGTTGGGGAAGCTTATGATGAAGACATCATGATACCGCAGCATCAAGCTAATAACGTGCAGTATGCGATTTGCAGCGTTTATCTCAACAAGTTGATTCTCGGTTATTTGTTTGAAAACTATCAACAAGCGCTGGAAAATGCCGTGCTAGCAGAGCAATATTCGGATGCTCTAACCGCAGGGCTTCAGTATTCGCTGATTTATTTCTATGGGTCTCTAACGTACTTAGCGGTGTATGCAGAGGCTGATGCGGAAAAACAAGCTGCACTCCTAGAAAAAGTAGCAGTAAATCAGGCAAAAAGCAAGCGATGGGCGGAGTATGCCCCTATGAATCACTTGCATAAGTTCTATTTGGTCGAGGCAGAGCGCTATCGCGTTTTAGGACAGCAAGTTGAGGCGATGGATTTTTACGATCGCGCGATCGCTCTGGCTAAAGAAAACAAATACCTCAATGAAGAAGCTTTGGCAAATGAGCTGGCTGCAAAATTTTATTTACAATGGGGTAAAGAAAAAATTGCTCAACTTTATCTAATTGATGCCTACTATGCCTACTCTCGTTGGGGAGCTAAAGCGAAGATTGACGACATAGAACAACGCTATTTTCAATTGCTTGCTCCTATTTTGCAACATAATCAAGTTCGTTTGTTCGAGGCAGTGACTACCTCCCATGACACCTCATCTTCTAGCAAAAACCAAACAATTACTGGAAGTACGAGTACCACAGTAATAGATTTACCAACTGTTATCAAAGCTTATCAAGCTTTGTCTAGCGAAATTAAGCTGGAACAATTGCTCACTACCCTGATGGAAGTAGCGATTCAGAATGCAGGCGCTCAAACAGGAGTATTGATTTTGAAAGAAGAGGAAAACTGGACAATCGCCGTCCACTGTAGCGATCGCCAAGGCTGTCTTCTGCAAGAAACTATTGGGATAGAGGAGAGCGAATCAATTCCCCAGACTGTCATTAATTACGTCAAACGCACGCAAAAAACTCTAGTTTTCGATGATGTCAAGACTGAATTAATATTTACTTCTGACCCCTATATCAAGCAGCACCAACCTAACAGCATCCTATGTACTCCGATTACCCATCAAGGCAAAATGATGGCAATTCTGTATTTGGAAAATAATCTGACGACGGGGGCATTCACTGGCGATCGCGTCGCTCTCCTCAACATCCTCTGTTCCCAAGCTGCCATCTCGCTGGAAAACGCCCGCTTATATCAGCAATCTCAACAGCTTTATCAAAAATCTCAGGATTATGCCCAAAAACTGGAGCAGTCTATCCAGGCTCTCAAACAGATGCAACTGCAATTGGTGCAGGGTGAAAAAATGTCGGCTTTGGGAAATTTAGTCGCTGGTGTAGCCCACGAAATTAACAATCCCGTAGGCTTTATCGCCGGCAACTTGCAACCGGCTATAGAATACGTGGGGGATTTATTCAATTTGATTGATTTGTATCAAGAAAAATTTCCCCATCCGGGAGGAGAAATTGAAGCCGAAATTGAAGATATGGACTTGGAGTATTTGCGAGAAGATTTGCCCAAATTGATTGGCTCGATGAAGGAAGGAGTCGATCGCATCCGCAATATCAGTACGAGTTTGAGAACGTTTTCCAGGGCAGATAGCGATCGACCAGTTTCTTTCAATATTCACGATGGACTCGAAAGCACTCTACTGATTCTCAAGCACCGTTTAAAAGCCAGCGAGTCCCGCCCTGCCATTGAAGTTGTGAAAGAGTATGGTAAATTGCCTCTCGTAAAATGCTTTCCCGGACAGTTAAACCAGGTATTTATGAACGTACTCGCCAATGCGATTGACGCTCTGGAGGAGTCAAATAAGGGGCGAAGTTTTAGTGAAATTAAAGCCCTACCTAATCAAATCACGGTTCAAACTGCTCTGAGCGAAGACAACAATCAGGTTTTGATTCGCATTAAGGATAATGGAGTAGGGATGTCGGCCGAAGTCAAGGAAAACATCTTTAACCACTTATTTACAACCAAGCCTGTGGGTCAAGGCACTGGATTAGGATTGTCGATCGCCCATCAAATTGTTGTGGAAAAACATGGAGGTACGTTACTCGTGAATTCTTTTTTGGGGCAGGGTTCGGAGTTTGTGATTGGTATTCCGGGGTGAGCAGTTTGTAGTAGGGATCTAGCGTAATTATTGCGATCGTCGCCAAAAATATCGGATTTAGTAAGAACAAACATACGGATTTTCCGGGTTTCTAAATCCCCATGCGTTTAGAAGTGAAATTGTGAGTTGTAATCTGTGAAACGTAATTTTTTCTATTGGCGTCTAATATTGTCAGTCTCGATTTTACCCGTACTTGCGATCGTCCCGTCTTTAGTGTGGAATCAACCCGGAAGAGCACAAGAGGGGGAGAGGGCTGGGTTGATTGATGGTTCCAGAGCCCGCCAGGGAATTCATTCCCTGGCTGATAGCGAAAGTCGTTTGAAACTCACCTCTTGCACCATTCTCAAGAACGGGCAAGATGCCCGTTCCACAAAGAGTGAATTTTCTTGTGGAACAGGCATCTTGCC